>JAHEEK010000003.1:20763-172270 GCA_024640765.1 Thalassobium sp.
GCGCCAGATCAGTTTTCTGAAAACCAAATGCCCTTGTTCGAGGGCCAAGAACTTCTCTTTACCGGCCCAAAAGGCGGGGAGCTAAGTTACGTCAAAGATCATAGGCAACGTCTTCATCACCCTTTCGCCGAAGGTGGCGCGCGCGGAATGCCCGACTACGAATTACTCGAGTTAGTTTTGTTTCGATCACTTCCAAAATGTGATGTGAAGCCAGTCGCGTGGCGGCTGATTGATACGTTCTTAGACATCAATGGCGTGATTTCTGCCCGCCCCGAACATTTAGCCAAAGTCCGCGGTGTGGGTGATTTGGTCATTACCGATCTGAAAATTCTGGAAGCCACGTCACACCGAATGGCGCGCGCCCGAGTGATGCAAAAAGATGTGCTGTCCAGTTGGGACGCGCTGATAAACTACTGTCACACCGCCATGTCACACGGTGATACTGAAGTGTTCCGCTGTCTTTTCTTGGACCGTAAAAATGTGCTGATTGCCGATGAGGAACTTAGTCGCGGTACCGTCGACCATGTGCCTGTATACCCCAGAGAAGTTATGCGGCGAGCTCTCGAATTGAACGCGAGCGCGCTTATTCTTGTGCATAATCATCCGTCAGGCGATCCAACGCCGTCAAAATCTGACATATCCATGACACTAACCATGGAAAGCGCTGCCCAATCACTTGGGCTGACACTTCATGATCACTTAATCATCGGCAAATCGCGCGAGGTGAGCATGCGCTCAGACGGCTACCTCTGATCACAAACCTCAGGTGCTATACGGACAAGCCGTTAAACGCGCCCATGACAATGCTTGAACTTCTTACCAGAACCACAAGGACAACTATCGTTGCGTGATGGATTACCCCAAGTCGTAGGGTCACTTTCTACAAAGCCATCAACCGCGTTTTCATTATCGGATGCAGGGACAGCATCGGCCGTCGCTTGTAGCTGTGCCTGCTGTGCGGCCATCTGCGCCATCATCGCTTGCTGCTCTTCCTCCGTTAGAGGGCGGATTTGAGCCAGCTTCTGGGTTACATCGCCACGAAGACCATCGAGTAAAGCCTCAAATAACTGAAAGCTGTCGGTCTTATATTCGTTCAGCGGATCGCGCTGTGCATATCCACGGAACCCTACAACAGAACGCAAATGCTCAAGAGCGATCAGATGCTCACGCCATTTTGTATCGATGGTGTTCAAGAGAAGCTGCTTTTCAATGCTCCGCATGCTGTCTTCACCGAACTGCTCCGACTTTTCGGCCATCATTGCATCAGCAGCTTCCTCAATACGCTCAAGGATAATCTCGTCATCGACGCCTTCTTCGTCTGCCCAATCCACGATCGGCAAATCAAGGCCAAGACGTTCAATTGCCTGTGCCTGCATGGTTTGCGTATCCCATTGGTCTGCATAGGTTTTTGGCGGCATGAACTCATCGACCAAATCTTCAATCACCTGATCGCGCATATCTTTTGTAATTTCAGACACATCACGGCTTTGCATAATCTCAAGACGCTGGTTGAAGATCACCTTACGCTGATCGTTCATTACGTCATCAAACTTAAGCAGCTGCTTACGAATATCAAAGTTGCGGCCTTCAACTTTCGCCTGTGCTTTCTCGAGTGATTTATTGACCCAAGGGTGCACAATCGCCTCACCTTCAGCCATACCAAGGCGAGACAGAACTGCCTCAAGACGCTCGGAGCCAAAGATGCGCATCAAGTCATCTTCAAGCGACAGGAAAAACGACGAGCGACCCGGATCCCCCTGACGTCCGGAACGCCCACGCAACTGGTTATCAATTCGACGGCTTTCATGACGTTCGGTTGCCAGAACATAAAGACCACCAGCCGCAAGAACCTTCGCCTTTTCATCCGCCACCGAAGCTTCGATTTCCGCGCGTAACGCTTCTGGATCAGCATCAGGTTTCTCAGCCAGCGCTTCCATGACCTGCATATCGACGTTGCCACCAAGCTGAATATCTGTTCCGCGACCCGCCATGTTTGTAGCAAGTGTTACCGCGCCAAGACGACCGGCCTTTGCGATGATCTGCGCTTCTTGCTCGTGCTGGCGCGCATTTAGAACGTTGTGCTCAATACCTTCGGCAGTCAGTACTTGGCTGATATATTCTGATTTTTCGATTGAAGTTGTACCGACCAAAACAGGTTGGCCATTTGCGTTTGCGGCCTTCAGCGCGTCAACAACGGCTTTGTATTTCTCGTCAGACGTGCGGAAAACTTGATCATGCTCGTCCACACGCTGGATGGGACGGTTTGTCGGCACTTCGACAACGCCCAGCTTATAAATTTCACCAAACTCTTCTTCTTCTGTTTTGGCAGTACCGGTCATACCGCCCAACTTGGAATAAAGGCGGAAATAGTTTTGGAACGTGACAGACGCGAGTGTGACGTTTTCAGGCTGAATAGCCACGCCTTCTTTCGCTTCAATCGCTTGGTGCAAACCATCTGACATACGGCGGCCCGGCATCATACGGCCCGTGTGCTCATCAATGAGGATAACTTCGCCGTCGCGCACAATGTAGTCTTTGTCTTTGGTAAAGAGTTTATGTGCTGAAAGCGCTTGGTTCACGTGATGCACCAACGTTACGCTTTCGGGATCATACAGAGTTTGCTCAGCATCAAGCAGACCACCTTCACGCAGGCGTTGCTCAAGCCACTCGTTACCCTCCTCAGAATACGTAACGTTGCGGGTTTTCTCATCAATCGTGAAGTGTTCCTCGCTTAGCTCGGGGATGATCGTGTTCACGACTTTATACAGTTCAGACCGATCCTGCGCAGGGCCAGAGATAATCAGCGGCGTACGCGCCTCATCAATCAAGATTGAGTCGACTTCATCGACGATCGCAAAATTGTGGCCTCGCTGTCCCATCTGGTCCAGCTCAGAACGCATATTGTCACGAAGGTAATCGAACCCAAGCTCATTGTTGGTCGCGTATGTGATGTCGGCGGCATAGGCTTGCTTCTTCTCGGCCTCTGGCTGCTGTGGGTAGACAACACCCGTGCTCAAACCCAACGCGCCATAAACCTTAGACATCCATTCCGCATCACGTTTGGCCAGATAATCGTTGACCGTCACGATGTGCACGCCCTTGCCGCTGAGCCCGTTCAGATAGGCGGGGAAAGTCGCAACGAGGGTTTTACCCTCACCGGTTTTCATTTCAGCGATGTTGCCTTGATGCAGGAAAATGCCGCCCATCAATTGCGTATCAAACGCCCGCAATCCAAGCGCACGGCGCGCGCCCTCACGACAGTTGGCAAAGGCTTCAGGCAGAAGACTATCGAGGCTTTCACCGCCAGCAATACGCTCGCGAAACTCGTTTGTCTTTTCAATCAGTTGCTCATCGGTAAGCGCTTGGAAATCAGGCTCGAGCGCATTGATTTTCTCAACAAGTGGACGCGTCGATTTAACTTTACGATCGTTCGGAGTGCCAAAAACCTTCTTGGCGATAGTGCCTAAACCCAACATGTGTCTTCCTTGGCCGATGGCCCCAATAAAAATGTCATAAGACGGGTGGTTGCCCGTCCCGACCTGCAGCCATACATAAGAGCTTAACAGGCAGTCTCAAACCTTGAAGGCGTAAGTGCTGTAAAGGATGTAAGGGCCGCCTATGTTAGTGTCAACGGCACCACCCATGGGGCCACGAAAGGATCACGAAATGGTAAAACCCCTTAATTTTATTGGCGCAGCTTTGTTGAGTACTTTTGCCGCCACGTACTTGCAGGCCCAAGATGCCTCAACCGTGATTACCTCGGTCAATGGCACCGAAATTACACTTGGCCACGTCATCGCATCGCACGCGCGCTTGCCGCAACAATATCGTGATTTACCGCCAGAGGTCCTTTTTCAGGGCATCATCGATCAACTAACACAACAAGAGCTGCTCGCCCAATCTCTTGAAGACACGCCGATACGCGTTACGACTACTTTGCAAAACGAACGACGCTCGCTGCTGGCAGGTGAAGTGATTGATGCCCTGTCATCCGATGCTGTGGCGGAAGACGCGCTTAAGGCGGCGTATGAAGCGCAATACACTGATGCTGATTTGGGCAAAGAGTACAACGCCGCGCATATTTTGGTGGAAACCCGAGACGAAGCAACTGCATTGGTTGAACAGCTATCAAATGGTGCTGACTTTGCAGAACTTGCCAAAGAAAAATCAACTGGCCCGTCTGGTCCGAATGGTGGGGATTTGGGGTGGTTTGGAACCGGCGCTATGGTTGCGCCGTTTGAAGAAGCGGTCGTGGCGCTGTCCGTCGGCGAAATTTCACAACCGGTCGAAACCCAATTTGGCTGGCATGTGATTTTGTTAAAACAAGACCGCATCGCATCCGCCCCCAGCCTTGATGAAGTGCGTGCAGACCTGTCACAACGACTGCAACGTGAAGCCGTTGATAGCTATGTCGCCAATCTTCTTGAGGGCGCTGATATCACTCCGGCAGACCTTTCCGCAATCGACCCATCAATCATTTCTAACTACGAACTGTTGTCTGAATAAATGACTATATCGCCCCTCGCCCCAGCTAGTTTTCCCGTTGTTCCGATGATCTCGGGCGTCCGCTTTGCGACTGTCGAAGCTGGCGTGCGCTATTCAGGCCGCAAAGATGTGATGCTTGCACATCTTCAAGCCGGCACATCAATCGCAGGGGTTTTCACAACGTCCGCAACCCGCGCGGCACCTGTGCTGGACTGTCAGGCTAAACTTGGTGGCGACCCCTCAGGCGAAGCAGCAATTATCGTAAACTCTGGCAACGCGAACGCGTTTACGGGATCAGGCGGTGCAGAGGCGGTGACGAATATCTGCACAGCAGTCGCCGATACACTCGGGATTGCCCCTCAACGGGTGTTCTCATCGTCAACTGGCGTGATCGGTGAAGCCCTGCCATTTGACAAGATTACAGCCAAGCTTTCTGAGCTGAAAGAAGGTCTCTCACCGGGCAAGCTGAAGGGTGCCGCCGAAGCGATAATGACGACGGACACGTTCCCCAAAGCGGCAAGCGCACAGATTGATATTGACGGGAAAACAGTATCGATCACCGGCATCGCCAAAGGGTCCGGCATGATTGCGCCCGATATGGCCACGATGCTGGTTTATATCTTCACCGATGCAAAGATCGCACAGCTGGACCTGCAACAGATGGTGTCAGCAATTAACGGCAGGACCTTCAACTGCATCACTGTAGACAGCGACACATCTACTTCCGACACACTCATAATGGCCGCGACGGGCGCATCGAACGTTGACGTCACGGGTAACGCCGAATTTGCACAGGCACTTGAGAGATTAATGCGGGACCTCGCTCATCAAGTCGTACGTGACGGTGAAGGTGCCACCAAATTTGTGACAGTCAACGTGACCGGCGCTGACAGTGAGTCTGATGCAAAGCGTTGCGCGCTCTCAATCGCGAATTCACCCCTCGTCAAAACGGCGATCGCGGGTGAAGATCCGAACTGGGGCCGTATTGTTGCAGCTGTGGGTAAATCAGGTGCAAAGGCGGACCGAGACACCCTTTCAATCAGCTTTGGCGACATCCGTGTGGCCGAGAATGGTTGGGTCAGCCCAAGCTACGCCGAAGAACAGGGGGCCGCGGTGATGAAAAAGCAAGACATTGTAATCAACTTAGACCTTGGCGTGGGAACATCCGAAGCAACTGTGTGGACATGTGATTTGACCCACGGGTACATCACAATCAATGCAGATTACCGCTCATGAAGACGGTACTTGTCTCTGCTGCAGCCTTGATTGACGTTGATGGTCGCGTTTTGCTTGGCCAGCGCCCAGAAGGCAAATCCATGGCAGGTCTGTGGGAATTTCCGGGCGGAAAAGTCGAGGCGGGCGAAACACCAGAGGCGGCTTTGGTGCGGGAGTTAAACGAAGAGCTTGGCATTGATACGTGGGAGAGCTGCCTTGCCCCACTTACCTTCGCGTCGCACTCATACGAAAAATTCCACCTTTTGATGCCGCTGTTTGCTTGTCGAAAATGGAACGGCACGCCCCAGTCACGCGAAAACCAAGCCCTAAAATGGGTGAAAGCGAACGAATTAAGCAATTATCCAATGCCTGCAGCGGATATTCCGCTCATCCCCATTTTGCGTGATTGGCTTTAGGTTCGTACTTTCGACACCGATCTTCGGCCTCAAGATAGCAAGATTTCTTGGTTACCATTTGGTTAAGATGCTTAAGTTGGTCGTATGTGGAACCCGAAAATGCTTAGAACAATTCAGATTGGAAGTGGCGTGTCCGTACAAGGGATCCTGATTAAGGCTCTTGAAAACGGCAAGCTACTCATCAGAGTTGGTGACAAAACCTTTGAGGGTTTCCCGGTTTAATCAGTATGTGCTGACCCCTACAAACCGCTAAAATGAAAAAAGGGCGCCAATAGGGCGCCCTCTGTTATTTCAAATTACCGGTCGGAACCAAGGCTACTTCCAATCAAGAAAGCGTACGCTCAACTTCTTCACGCTCAAAGATTTCGATTACATCGTTGGCGCGAATGTCGTCGTAGTTCTCAAACGCCATACCACACTCTTGACCTGATTGAACTTCGGGAACCTCGTCCTTGAAGCGCTTCAATGTCTTCAATGTGCCTTCATGGATAACCACGTTGTCACGCAGCAAACGCACGCCAGCAGAACGACGGGCAACGCCCTCGGTCACCAGACAACCGGCCACTTTACCAACATTAGACACCTTGAAGATGTCCTTGATGTTCGCATAGCCAATGAAGTTCTCTTTGATCTCCGCAGAAAGCAGACCACTTGCGGCTGCTTTGACGTCATCTACCAGATCATAAATCACCGAGTAATAACGGATCTCAACACCCTTTTGGTTCGCCACGTTACGCGCAGTAGCATTTGCACGGACGTTAAAACCAAAGACAGGCGCACCAGATGCTTCGGCAAGACCGATGTCAGATTCAGTGATCGCACCAACACCAGAGTGAAGCACACGAACACGAACTTCTTCGTTGCCGATTTTGTCCATCGCTTGACTGATCGCTTCGGCAGAACCCTGAACGTCAGCTTTTACAACAATTGGCAGCTCAGTCATGGACTCGTCTGCTTTGGCATTTGCCATCAACTGCTCAAGCGTCGTTGCAGCACCAGCGGCCGCACGTTTGTCTTTCGCCGCCTGAGCACGATATTCCGCGATTTCACGGGCCTGCGCTTCGGTTTCAGTCACGTTAAGCACATCACCAGCTTCGGGTGTGCCGTTAAGACCCAGAACCTCAACAGGAACTGATGGGCCTGCTTCTTTAACCCGCTCACCTTGGTCGTTAACCAACGCACGGACTTTACCCCATTGCTCGCCGACAACAAAAATGTCGCCTTGCTTAAGAGTACCAGTCTCAACCAGAACTGTCGCAACCGGACCGCGACCAACATCAAGTTGAGCCTCGATCACAGCGCCGCGCGCAGCACGGTTCGGGTTGGCTTTCAGCTCAAGAAGCTCAGACTGAAGGCTGATCGCCTCAAGCAACTGATCAAGGCCAGTCCCGTTGATGGCAGACACTTCAACATCTTGCACTTCGCCCGACATTTTCTCGACTATCACTTCGTGCTGAAGCAAATCAGTCCGAACTTTGTCAGCGTTTGCAGCAGGGCGGTCGATCTTATTGATCGCCACAATCATCGGCACATTCGCGGCTTTCGCGTGGTTAATCGCTTCGATCGTTTGCGGCATAACCGCGTCATCCGCAGCGACCACCAAGATAACAATGTCTGTTACCTGCGCACCACGTGCACGCATTGACGTAAACGCCGCGTGGCCAGGTGTGTCGAGGAATGTCAATTGCTTGCCATTTTGCTCGACCTGATACGCACCGATGTGCTGGGTGATGCCACCGGCCTCGCCCGCAACAACGCGCGCATTCCGGATTGCATCAAGCAACGAAGTTTTGCCGTGGTCAACGTGTCCCATCACAGTGATGACCGGTGGACGTGCCTGAAGGTTTTCAGGCGCATCTTCGATCTCAGTGATGACATCTTCCACATCAGAATCGGAAACCCGAACCACTTTGTGGCCAAATTCTTCGATGATGAGTTCGGCAGTATCCGCATCAATCGTCTGGGTTTGCGTCGCCATGATGCCATTCGTCATCAAAGACTTCACTACATCTGCAACGCGCTCGGCCATACGGTTTGCGAGTTCAGACACCACGATAACTTCGGGGAGCTGTACGTCGCGTACAACCTTTTCGCGCTCAACTGCGCCGCCCATAGCTTTCTGACGTTGGCGTTCTTGCTTACGCTTCATCGCTGCCATTGAACGCTGACGCCCACCTTCACCACCCGAAAGGGCTTGGTTCAGGGTTAGCTTGCCGCTGCGGCGACCATCGTCGTTACCGCGGTTTTTATTGCGTTTGTTGTCACGGTCGTTATCCGCTTCGCGACGAGGAGCAGCAGTCAGTTTACCAGGACCGCGTGGCGCAGCCGGTGCAGCAGGTGCTTCAGCAGGCGTAGCCGCACGTTTTGCAGCTTCTTCAACTTCGCGAACCTTGCGTGCATCCTCATCTTTTTTCGCTTTCAGCGCTTCTTCACGAGCACGCTCTTCGCGATCTTTGGCTTCTACTTCTTCGCGGCGGCGGGCACGGCTTTCCGCGCGGGCCTTCTCTTCTGCTTCTCGCTGCGCAACATCTTCGGCTTCGCGGGCTTTCGCCTGCTGCAAAGCCTTCATACGGCGTTCCATTTCCGCGTCGGAAATACCTGCCGGACGCTTCGATGGATCACCCGCAACAAGACCTGCACCAGGTTTGGGCTGTGAGCCGCCGCCCGGCTTGGGCACCATTACGCGCTTGCGCTTAGTCTCCACCACGACGTTCTTCGTACGTCCGTGACTAAAGCTCTGCTTTACGTTACCAGGTCCGCCGCGGCGAACGCCCAATGTCTTTTTACCGTCGTCTTCACTCATCGAGTGCTTTTCCTTTCCGACGTGCCTTCACGCCGTTCCATTCACGTATCGCTTCCAGTTTGGCTGCGGTCTCAACGATACCATCGGTGAGCCCACCAGATGCGAGTGCGCCGTGTATCACACTTTCTCGCCCAAATGCCAAACCTAATTCATTTGCCGTCAAACAGCCGATAAATCGACCATAGTGTGGCGTACTCAACTTTGACTTGCCCCGCTCGGAACCGTCGCTTGCTTGCAACAGAACCTCTGCATACTCCTTCACGAGCCAGTCTTTTACTTTCTCAAATCCGACAACCGCGTGGCCTGCTTTGCGAGAAAGCGCCATCAAGTTCCCAAAACGCGCAACCAACGCATGATCCACAACAGAAATTAGATCATCAGGCGCAACCACCTTTGCTTTGGCAGCTTTGCTGAACAAACCCTTCTTCTGGGCAAGCTCCAAAGCTTCTTTGGCTGCTGACACGTATATACCGCGTCCTGGCAATTTTTCCATCACATCAGGGTAAATGTGATTATCCGGCCCTACCACAAAACGGATCAAACCACCTTTTGGCTGCACGTCACCTGTCGCAATGCACTTACGCTCAGGGCCGTTAGACCGGTCTTTATCAGCACCACCGCGCGTCATGTTCAAGGGTTCCCGAGGCCTGCGATCAGACCTCGGCCTCCATTTCAGATGCGTCGCCTTCGCCCTCAACTTCATCAGTTTCAAGCTCGGTCGGATCAACCCAACCCAACATCACGCGTGCGGTCATGATCATGTCTTGGGCTTCCTGCAAGCTCACATCAAACGGCTCAAGCGTACCGTCATCTTTTGAACGCTCACCGTTCACGGTTGTCCAGCCGCCAGCAAGTTCCCAATCGGCGCAAGTTGCGAAATCCTCAAGGGTTTTTACGTCATCATTTGCAAGCGCTTCAACCATTTGTGGCGTCAGACCATCAAACGAGATCAAGCTATCTTCAGCACCCAAGGCGATTGCATTCTCAAGCGCCTTTTTGTTGGCTGCTTCGATGTTGTCACGTGCACGTGCTTGAAGCTCGGACGCGGTTGCTTCGTCTACACCGTCAATAACCAGAAGTTCATCAACTTCGACGTAGGCAACTTCTTCAAGTGATGTGAAGCCTTCAGAGACAAGCAATTGTGCGAAGAATTCGTCGACGTCCAGTGTTTCCATGAACAGCGCAGTGCGCTCAGCGAATTCTGCCTGACGACGCTCAGATTCCTGTGCTTCGGTCAGAATATCAATGTCGAGGTGTGTCAGTTGTGACGCAAGGCGTACGTTTTGACCACGGCGACCAATTGCCAGTGAAAGCTGCTCATCCGGCACAACAACCTCGATCCGCTCGGCTTCCTCGTCAAGAACAACCTTAGTCACCTCAGCAGGCTGAAGCGCGTTCACGAGGAACGTTGGCTGATCGTCGTTCCATGGAATGATGTCGATTTTCTCGCCCTGAAGCTCGTTCACAACTGCTTGGACACGGCTGCCGCGCATACCGACACAGGCACCAACCGGATCAATTGAGCCATCATATGAAATCACTGCAATCTTGGCGCGCGAACCGGGATCACGGGCAACTGCCTTGATCTCAATGATGCCATCATAGATTTCAGGAACTTCCATTTTGAACAGCTCTGCCATGAACTCGGGCGCAGTACGGCTAAGGAAAATCTGCGGGCCACGCTGTTCGCGACGAACGTCCTTGATGTAGCAACGAATACGGTCGTTCGGGCGATAGCTTTCACGGCCAATCTTCTCATTACGGCGCAGAACGGCTTCGCCACTGCCCACGTCAACGATGACGTTCCCGTATTCTTCACGCTTAACAAGCGCGTTGATGATTGTACCTGCGCGGTCTTTGAATTCTTCGTACTGGCGGTCACGCTCAGCTTCGCGAACCTTCTGCAAAATCACCTGCTTGGCGGATTGTGCGGCGATACGGCCCATTTCAACAGGAGGTACTTCTTCGATCAGCTGTTGGCCGACCTCAGGGTTTTCCATGTACTGCTTGGCTTGCTCAACTGTGAACTCTGCTTGATAGTTCTCAAGCTCTGCTTCCTCAACAACTGTGCGGACACGGGTGAATGTCGCACGGCCTGTTTTACGGTCGATGCTGACACGAATGTCCATTTCGGCGCCGTAACGTGACTTTGCCGCACGCGCGAGGGATTCTTCCATGGCTTCGATGACGAGCGCAGGATCAATCATTTTCTCGCGGGCAACAGCCTCTGCGGTTTGCAAAAGCTCAAGCTGGTTCGCTGAGGTAATAGCCATTTATACGTTTCCTTCTTCTTCACCGTCGATGATGGTTTCAACCTCATCGAATTGTGTCTCATCAATGTGACCCGCGTCTTTGCGGCCCTTCAGGACCTCGCGGATAAGATCGTCAGTCAAAATAAGTTTTGCATCAGACAGCCAGTCAAACTTTAGCCCGATCGTGCCTTCTTCAATGGTGATCAAAACCTCATCACCTTCAACGCCCGCAAGCTCACCCTTAAAGCGGCGGCGTCCGTCAATCAGTTCATCAGTTTCGATCCGGACCTCGTAGCCCTCCCAAAGCGCAAAATCTTTCAAACGCGTCAGTGGGCGGTCAATACCAGGGCTGGAAACTTCAAGCGCGTAGGCATCCAGAATGGGATCCTCAACATCAAGGGTCGCGCTTACTTCGGTGCTGATCTTGGCGCAGTCATCCACCTCAATGGTGCCATCAGGTTTTTGCGCCATGATCTGCAACGTTGTCTGCTTGCCGCTCATCAATCGCACGCGCACCAGCTCATACCCCAAGTCTTCGATGACAGGTGTAATGATCTCGGCAAGTCGGCGATCAATAGCTGCTTTTGCAATCAGGTCGTTCATTGATTCGTATACTTTCATCGCCCTAACTGTGGGCACAAAAAAACGGGCGCACGGCCCGTTGTATCGCTTCGGTGGATGTTGGGTTTGGACCCCAACATGCCGCTGTTGAGTCGCGTATAGGCACAAAGGTACTAAACTGCAAGTGAAATGGTTTGATGCCTATTTAGCGATACCCAAAACAAAAACGCCCCGCCAAACGGCGGGGCGCAATTGTTAATTTAGGGATTTTTGCGTTACGCGAACCACCAACGCTCGACCAGACGCGAGCTATCCATCTGGAAGACGTTACCAATAGTGCCAGAGTTGGTCAGTTTAGTGCTGTGCGCATCTACGTAGTTAGCATACATCGGGATAACAGTCGCACCGTCAACAGACATGATCTGCTGCATTTCACCGTACATATCGCGACACTTGTCGCTATCAAGCTCGGCACGCGCAGTCTTGAGCAGCTCTTGGAAGCGGCTATTGTCCCACTTGCTGTCCCACCAAGGCACACCAGCTTCGTATGCAGTTGAGAACATCCAGTCCTCAGTTGAGCGGCCGGACCAGTAGCAGGCACACCATGCCTTTTTCATCCAGACGTTTGACCAATATCCGTCATCAGGCTCTTGGATCACATCAATGTTGATACCCGCAGCTTTAGCAGAAGCTTGATACAGCTGTGCCGCATCAACCGCACCCGCAAATGCTGCGTTTGCAGCAGAAAGCTGAACAGTCAAACCATCAAGGCCAGCCTCTTTAATAAGGCTTTTCGCTTTGTCAGGATCGTATGCGTTCTGCGCGATACTATCGTTGAAATATTGGTTAGCAGGCCCAATCGGGTGGTCATTTGCAACACGGCCATGGCCAAGCAAAATCTTATCGACCATCTCTTGGCGGTTGATCGAATGCTTAAGCGCCTGACGAACCTTCAAGTTATCAAAGGGTGACAGGTTGGCCAGCATCGGGAACGTATAGTGCTGGTTGCCAGTCACCTCAAAAATATTGACCGATGGATTGGCGCGCAAAAGTGGCTCTGTC
This sequence comes from Thalassobium sp., assembly GCA_024640765.1. Classification (GTDB taxonomy): domain Bacteria; phylum Pseudomonadota; class Alphaproteobacteria; order Rhodobacterales; family Rhodobacteraceae; genus Nereida. The sequence continues at coordinate 33,558 of JAHEEK010000003.1, forward strand.
TTGAAATCAATGCGGTTCACCGCATCCACCTGACCCGTCATCAATGCATTCATACGTGCAGAGGCATCGTTAATCGCGACCGCTTCAACGCTGTCAAACCAACCTGCGCTGCCATCTTTGTAGTGGCTATCCACACGGCTCAACAATGCGCGAACACCGGGGTCAAAGCTCTCGACTTTGTACATACCCGTACCAATACCCTTGGCGATTGATTCTTCGACCTGACCGGCCGGATACACCACGATGTGATAGTCAGACAGCAGGAACGGGAAGTCAGCATTACCAGCTTCAAGGGTAAAGACGATCTCGTGATCGTTGATCTTTTCCATGTTCGTGATCGCAGAAACAATCGGCTGAGCCGCAGACTTCGCACCCTCGGCCACGTGCATGTTCAATGATTCGATCACATCATCAGCACCAAACGCTTTACCGTTGTGGAACGCCACACCTTTGCGCAGTTTGAAGTTCCATACCTTGGCATCTGCTGACGCGTCCCAGCTCTCAGCAAGCTCGCCTTTCAACTGGCCGTCCGCACCTACTTCGGTAAGGCAATCGAATACAGCGCCGTGCGCCAGCATGATCATAAAGCTGTCAGAATGCGTACGCGCGTCCCAGCTGTCAGATGTGTTGGCACCCGCGATCCCAAGGCGTAGCGTGCCGCCCTTTTTCGCTTCGGCGCGCAATGGCAAACCTGTGGCAGCCAGCACACTTGCAGCAACGCCAGTCTTTAGAAGTCCGCGTCTACTTAGTCCTGACACATTCGTTTTCCCTTCGCTGAACGGTTTATCGAGTTTTCATAGGCGGGTTGGGTCCACTCTCACTTAGCTTTGTTTAAGTCGCCTACATTTTACCGACGGCTGCATTACCAATATTTTCCAGGCCGCGCTCCTCAAATAAATTGGTCAGCCAATCGGGGGCGATTTCGGGCACAGATGACAACAGAAAATCCGTGTATGGGTGATTCGGCGGCTGGAACATCTCTGCTTTGGGCCCCTGCTCCATGACACGTGCCATCGTTCATAATAATAACTTCGTCAGCAACAAATTCCACAGTAGCAAGATCATGCGTAATGAACATGTAAGTCAAGCCAAGCGTATCTTACAGATCAGCAAATAATCGGAAAATATCGTGGGCAACCAATTGATTCAGCGTACTTGTAACCTCATCGCAGATGATGAATTTTGGCTCAGCCGAAAGCGCACGGGTAATTCCACCGCGCTATTTTTGACCGCCGGACAGCTCAAACGGTAAGCGGTCGTGATACTGTAATGGCTCCAATTCGATCTGCGTCAGCAACTCATCAACGCGCTTGATCTTTACGCGGCCGGTCAGACCCATGGCAATAAAGCCCGGCTGATTCCTCCATTTGGTCATCGAAAAACAGAGGAGTTTCTAGTTGCTGGGAAAACCTGATCCATTTGATTGCAGGCGTGTTTGGCTTCAGCGACATTATAATCAATGACGTATATTTTCAGTAGCGTTTGAGCCTGAAGAGCACTCTCTTCGCTTGCGCGGGGTGGCGGTATGTGGTGGCATCACGACAACCGCACGAAGGAGAAAACCATGCCAGCGATGATTGCAAACAGAATCACGGTTGAGGTTGAACAGCATGGAGACAAGGGCAATCCGGTGATGTTGCTGATACGCGGGCTGGGGTCGCAATTAATCCATTGGCCCGACGCGTTGATCGACGGGTTTGTGCAGCGCGGTTTCCACGTTGTGACGTTCGACAACCGTGACACGGGGCTATCGCAGAAATTTGCAGGCGTGGCCTATTCAACCGACGATATGGCCTTGGATGCGGTTGGAGTATTGGATGCCTTGGAAATCGCGCGGGCGCATGTGTTCGGAATTTCGATGGGTGGTATGATTACGCAGCGTTTGCTGGTGGATCATGCGGATCGGGTGTTGAACGCGACGATTGTAATGTCGTCAAGCGGGGCGGATGATTTACCACCTGCCAAGCCCAAGGTTTGGGAGTTGATGAGGCAAGAACCCGCGTCCCATGACCGCGCGACTGTGGTCGCTAATTCGCTCAAGTCCGATTACGCGTGGTTCAGCCCCAGCTATCCTTTTGATGCGGCAGCACGTGCGGCGTTGATCGGTGCCGCCTATGATAGGTGTTATGAACCCGCGGGAGTTGAGCGGCAGTATGCGGCTATGGTCGCAGGGCGTGGGCGTGAAAGTGATTTGGCCAGTATCAATACGCCAGTTTTAGTAATCCACGGGACGGCGGATACGTTGCTGCCGATTGAACACGGACGCGATATTGCGACCCGGATTACGGATGCACAACTGATCGAGATTGAGGGCATGGGGCACGATCTAGAAGGTGCAGTGCCATCCATGATCGTGGAACATGTCGTGGGGTTTATCGGGGGGGCTTAGTTGCCCGCCGCTTCCATTTTGCGGTGCGCGGCGACGTCTTCAAGCCAGCCGAGACGCATTTCCGGCACGGAGCTTAACAGCAGATCGGTGTAATCGTCGAACGGTGGCGCGAGTACTCCGCTCTTGGGGCCGTAGCGCACGACTTTGCCCTTATACATCACAGCGATGCTGTCGGCGATGGCCCGGACGGTGGCTAGGTCATGGGTGATGAAGAGATAGGCCACGTCTTCGCGTTTTTGCAGATCGAGCAGCAGTTTGAGAATGCCATCAGCGACCAGCGGATCTAGCGCGGAAGTCACCTCATCACAGATGATCAGCTTGGGTCTGGCAGCCAGCGCGCGGGCGATACAGACGCGCTGTTTTTGACCGCCTGAAAGCTCGGCTGGGTAACGGTCCAGAAACTCTGGGCCCATCTCGATTTTATCCAGTAGATCCAGGATTTTCTGGCGCTTTTCAGCGCCCTTATAGCCAAAGTAAAACTCGAGCGGACGACCGATGATCGTGCCAACGGTTTGGCGGGGATTCATCGCGGTGTCGGCCATTTGATAGATCATCTGCAATTCGCGTAGGTCGTCGCGGCGTCGCGCCTTTTGCGCGCGTGGCAGTGCGCGGCTATCGAATGTGATGTCGCCCGCCGTTTGCGGCAGCAGGCCCGTGATCACGCGTGCGAGCGTGGATTTGCCGGAACCACTTTCGCCGACAACGGCGAGCGTTTGACCGGGGTGCAATTCGACATTCACATCAGACAGCACGTCTACATTCGTCCCTTTATACCGCGCGGTGATATTTTCGACCCGCAAGAGCGGCTTATCGGATGGCACTTTTTCCTCGTGGTCAATAGAGCGAACGGACACCAGCGCCTTGGTGTAGTCTTCTTGCGGGTTGTTGATGATCTGGTCAGTGGTGCCATATTCGACAGTATTGCCTAAACGGAGGACCATGATATCATCGCTGACTTGTGCGACAACCGCGAGATCGTGGGTGATGTAGAGCGCGGCAACACCGGTATCGCGGATCGCGGCCTTGATCGCCATCAGCACGTCGATTTGTGTGGTCACGTCAAGCGCTGTTGTTGGCTCATCAAACACCACCAGATCAGGCTGTGGACATAGCGCGAGGGCGGTCATGCAGCGTTGCAGTTGACCACCGGAAACTTGGTGCGGAAAGCGTGAACCGATGTTTTCAGGATCAGGCAAGCCAAGTGTCCGGAACAGGTCAACAGCGCGTTTCTGCGCCTCGGCCCTGTTGACCTTCTTTTGATGAACCGCAGCTTCGATCACTTGTTCCATGATCTGGCGCGCGGGGTTGAACGATGCGGCGGCGGATTGGGACACATACGTCACCTCGCCCCCGCGCAATTTGCGCAGGTCAGAATTTGTCGTTTCCAGCAGGTTGCGGCCATTGACCCAAACCTCGCCACCTGTGATGCGAACGCCACCACGTCCATACGCCATTGCAGACAAGCCGATGGTAGATTTACCCGCACCAGATTCACCAATCAAACCCAGCACTTTGCCACGTTCCAGATCGAACGACACGTCATGCACAATGGCGATGTCATGCGGCTTAGCATTGGGCGGATAGACGGTCGCACCGATTTTCAGATCTCGGACTTTGACGAGTGGATCTGTCATCCGCGTCCCCCCTTAAGTGATGTGGTGCGGTTGAGGATCCAATCCGCGACAAGGTTCACACTAATGGCCAGTGTAGCGATGGTAACAGCAGGCCACAGCGCGGCGCCGATGCCGTAGACGATCCCGTCTTTGTTTTCCTTCACGATGCCGCCCCAGTCAGCCATCGGTGGCTGCACACCAAGGCCGAGGAACGACAGGGTCGAGATAAACAGCACCATGAAGATAAAGCGCAGGCCCATTTCAGCGACAAGCGGGCTGAGGGCGTTGGGTAGGATTTCGCGGAAGATCACCCATGCGCCACCTTCACCACGCAGTGTCGCGGCTTCGACGTAATCCATCACGGCGATGTCCACAGCCACGGCACGCGCCAGACGGAACACGCGGGTTGCATCAAGCAGGCCCATTACGACAATCAGTACCGGTACGGTAACAGGCATCACCGACAGGATTACAAGCGCGAGAATAAGTGACGGGATCGACATGACGAGATCGACAAAGCGGCTAATGAGCTGATCGGCCCAGCCGCCCAACACGGCCGCGAGGAAGCCAAGCACAGATCCTGTGACGAATGACAGGATCGTACCCATCGTTGCGATGAAAATCGTTGTGCGCCCACCGTAGATCATGCGGGTTAGTAGATCGCGCCCGATGTTGTCGGTACCGAACCAATGATCCGCGCTGGCGGGCTCCCAAACCTCGCCCACAATTTCGGCCATGCCGTAGGGGGCGATCAAAGGCGCAAAGAGCGCCACGAAGAAATAAAGCGCAGTAAAGCACAGGCCAACCATCGCCGCGAAAGGAATATTTTTGATCATTTTGGATGCCTCAGGCGTGGGTTCGACAGGATTGAGACGATATCAGCGACCATGTTTAACCCGATATAAACGGAGGCAAAGATCAGGCCACAGGCTTGCACGACGGGCAAGTCACGCTTGCTCACGTGATCAACCAAATACTGGCCCATGCCGGGATAGGTGAACACCACTTCGACGACGACAACGCCGACAACGAGGTAGGCAAGGTTGAGCATCACAACGTTTACGATGGGTGCGATAGAGTTCGGGAACGCGTGGCGCCAGATGATTGTGAACATCGTCAGGCCCTTCAATTCCGCCGTTTCAATATAAGCCGATTGCATCACGTTGAGGATCGCCGCGCGTGTCATGCGCATCATGTGCGCAAGAACCACGAGCGTGAGTACCATTACAGGCAAAGAAATGGCGTTGAGTTTTTCGCCCAATGACATGCCGTCATAGATAGTGGCGACCGTTGGGGCCCAGCCCAGTTTCACGCCAACGAAATACATCAGCACGTAGCCGATCAGGAATTCGGGGATGGAAATTGTGGACAGTGTGATGCCGGAAATCAGCTTATCAGGCCAGCGATCGCGGTAACGCACGGCAACAAGGCCTAGGAAAATTGCAAGCGGTACAGAGACAACAGCAGCCCAGAACGCAAGGAATAGCGTATTACCGAGCCTGCTTCCTATGCTTGTAGCGATGTCTTGGCCATTAGTCAGGGCCGTGCCCAAATCACCGGTCAAAATGCCGCCAAGCCAATCGAGATAGCGTGTCATCGGTGGCTCATTCAGGCCTAGTTTTTCACGCATGTTCGCTAATGCTTCTGGCGTGGCCGATTGGCCCAGAATGGATTGCGCCACATCCCCCGGCAAGATCAAAGTTCCTGCAAAAATGAGAATTGAGACGAGGAATAAAAGAAATATGCCCAGCGCAAGACGCTGGGCAACAAGTTTCATAGCAGGATGCATATTAGGCAGTGACCCACATCTTAACAGGCGCATAAAGGTTCATCATAGAGAAGCCTTTTGTATCGCCCCAACCGGCAACCTTATCAGTTGTCGCGTCAATGAAGTCATTGAACATCGGGCAGATCAAACCGCCTTCATTGTGCACGATTGTGCCCATGTCAGCATACATCTGCGTCCGTGTAGCAACATTGGTTTCTCCACGTGCTGCAACCAAAAGCTGGTCGAACTGTTCGTTGTTGAAACGCGTGTCGTTCCAGTCAGCGGTCGACAGATAAGCAGTTGAATACATCTGATCCTGAACCGGACGGCCAGACCAATAACTGGTGCTGAAAGGCTTGTTGTTCCAAACCTCTGACCAATAGCCGTCATTCGGCTCGCGCTTGACCTCAAGTGGCACACCCGCCGCAGAGAGCGACTGCTGGAACAATGCTGCTGCATCTGGCGCGCCCGGGAACGAGTTGTCAGATGTGCGTAACAGGATCGGGTCAGTTTGACCTGACTTTTTCCAGTGGAACGCTGCTTTGTCAGGATCGTATTCGCGCTGCTCCAGCTCTGTGAAAAGAGGGTAAGACGCATTGATCGGTGTATCGTTACCGACAGAGCCGTAGCCGAACAGAATTTTGTCGACCATTTCCTGACGATTCATACCGTATTTCAGCGCCAACATAGCATCACGATTGTCGAATGGTGATGTGTTTGTATGCGCGATGAACACATAGTGGCCTGGGCCAGACTTGCTGTGCACTGTGACGTTTGGCCCACGTCCAACAAGGCCTGCAGTCCGTGGTGGAACGCGGTTTGCCATGTGGATCTGACCAGACTGAAGTGCGGCCATACGTGCAGTATCATCGTTGATCACAAGCAGTTCGATTGTTGAGGCATTACCTTCACCAGCCCAGTGGTTGTCATTGCGCTCAAACACAAAGCGGACACCCGGTTCGGAAGATTTCAGAACATAAGGACCTGTACCAACAGCCGCAGTCGGATCATCAGATCCACCGTTTGGCTGAATCAGTAGGTGATAGTCGGTCAACAGATATGGAAGGTCGGCGTTGCCTGTTTCCAGTTCGATGATGAACATATCGCCATCAACTCTCATGTTCGAAATACCGCGCATGATACCCAACGCGCCTGATTCTGTTTCGTCACCAGAATGGCGGGCCATTGTTGCCATCACATCGTCAGCGGTCAGCGTCTTGCCGTTCGAGAACTGCACACCAGAGCGGATTTTGAATGTCCAAGTTTTTGCATCGGCAGAGGCGCTATATTCTTCGGCCAGACGATTTTCGAGGCCGCCATCATCGGCAAGTTCGAGCAGCGGTTCACCCCACATGCGCGACACCATACCCTGAGTTTGATTCGCGGAAAGTGCTGGATCAAGGCTATCAGAGGATCCGCCGCCACTGATGCCGACTTTCATTGTGCCGCCCTTTTGCGGACCCGCAGCATGTACAGCGCTTGCCAGCATACCCTGTGCCGCAATCGCAGTAACGCCAACGGCGCTCATACGGCCCATGAATTCGCGGCGGCCGATCAGGCCCAATGCAGCGCGTTTTTTAAAATAGTCCATTTGATCTGTCATCGTTCTCTCCCAGTTAGCCCACGATTCCGCGGGCAGATAGTCTAGACGGAGAGTTTGCATCCATATGTGCGCAAAAGAAAGTATTCTGTTAACTCATTGTTGCTTGGCTAAAAGAATAGTTATGTCGGGCAAATCAAATTCTCTGCTTAGCAACTAATTCGTTAAAATAGCCACATTATAAGGCTAGAATGATAGCGAGTATCAGTTAGCCAGATTAAGTGGTCTTTATCCCTGCGGAAAACGGATGAGGCCCCGTTAAATGAAGTTTCTCAGGATCGTATCTTCAACTTTGCGGTCGTAGATCAATTTATCATTTTCGTAGGCCATCACGCGACCCTTGACATAAAAGTTCGCTGCATCTGACCACATTTCACTAGTTGTTTCCGTCCGTAAGCGGATATCTTCACGCTCCATTTCTTGTGTCCAGTGGGTCTTGGCATGTGCGCTCAAAGGATCATCGGGATGAATTATCCACCACTCACACGAGCGGCTACCACTGATCAAGCCATGATCGCTATCGCGGCGTTTTCCGTCATCGCGATCGATATGTACGGTTATGATACCAGTGTTCATATCTGTTTCGGTCGTCTGGCTTTGCTTGGGTGCGCGCAGCTCTTCGATCTGCCAAGGAGTATCAGTGTCAGGTTCGGGAAAAACCCATTCAGCCTCAACCGCGGTCGGGCGGATTTGCAGATCAATCGCGCCCGCGGTCACTGTGACTTTCGCAACGTCGGGTTGTGGCCAAAGAAGCGGCCAATAGGATGTGCTAATCGAAAGCCGCAAGCTGTGCCCCTCTGGGATGCGGTAGGCACAATGATCGAGGCAGAGGGTGACGTCAAATTCCTGATCTGGTGTCAGCGGCGCTGGAGTAGCGTGTGAAAGATGTTGCGTGAGATTGAGCACGCCAAAGCTGACCCGCGTAGCCGAGCCATCGGGCAGAATATGGTTCAAGCGCACAACGATCTGCGCTTGGGATTTATCAACGCAGAGTCGGAGTTTGACAGTTGGCGCGCCAACAATGTCGGTGGTTTGCACAATTGGCGCTGTATCAAAGCACAACGAATACGCATCATCATGACGTTGATCACCGGGCATTTCCGGACCAGCGGAGAACGCAAAGTATTCGCCGCCTTCCAAACCACAATGCTGGGGGGACGCTATAGCGCGAGTAAACTTTTCGCGCCCCTGCCCCAACGCGTGACCCGATAAATACAGTGTTTGCGTCGGCCACCCGATCGCATCATCCGCCAACCAACGACCAGCGCGGGCCAAGTATGACCGCTGTGGCGCGGCGCCATCCATCAGGTAATGGCGGTAGGCGGGATCATCATCAGCACCATTTGGTTCATCCTTAAGCCAGCAATCCCACCAGCGCAGCGCCTCTTGTAAGAACCCAATGCGCGGCTCGGGAATGGCGAAATGCGGGTATTTGTGAATCCACGGACCAGTGATGCCCTTGGCGCCGTTGACGTTTTGAACCAATGCGGGGGCCGTGTTTTTGTACCCGTCGCCCCAACCGCCAATCGCCAGAACTTTGGCTTTGAGGGTGCTGTAGTCTTCGCAGACTGAGCCGTGTTCCCAATAAGCGTCGCGGTGTTGATGGCGGAGCCATGTGGAGATGAGGTGTGGTTCATTCTCGAGCCGTTTGAGCCAAATCTCTTTCCAATCGTCGCGCAAAGCCGGATCAGGCGCGCGGGAGGAATAGGACCACATCTGTGACGACCAGCCAAAGCTTTCGTTCAGCAGCGCGCCGCCCTTATAATGAATGTCGTCATGGTAACGGTCGGTGGTAGCGCAAAGTGCAATGATCGCCATAAGCGACTCAGGCTGCAATGCTGCGACCTGAAGACTATTAAAGCCACCCCAGCTGATACCCATCATGCCGACTTTTCCGGTGCACCACTCTTGCGCGGCAAGCCAATTGATCACCTCAACGGCATCGCTCAGCTCTCGTGGGGAGTATTCATCATCCATCACACCTTCACTGTCGCCATTTCCACGCATGTCGACGCGGACACTAGCATAGCCGCGTCTGGCGAACCAAGGATGGGTCAACGCATCACGCGCTGCTGTGCCATCACGTTTACGATAGGGGAGGTATTCGAGGATGACCGGAACCGGATGATGATCCGCGTTTTGGGGAAGCCACACCCGCGCAGACAGCCTGCAACCGTCAGAGAGGACAATACCTAGGTCAGGCCATTCTTGAATCGTGTGCAGGGAGTTTGAATGGTTGGACATCATCACCTCAGCGTCGCAAGAGTATTGTCCAAGAGCTTACACAGAATTGCGCAAGTTTGTGTATTTTTACGCAAGACAGCTAATGCGTGCAGCTATGTAGTGGCTCGGCGCTTTTTCATTGTTTTGGGATTCGATCCACTCGTTTTTATTTCTTAATTGAGTTGAACATACAGGCTCTCATCACATCAGCAACCTAAGGTGTGATGTTCAATGTTTGCTTCAGAGGTGGGCTTAGCCGAATGTTCCGCGCCTGAATTGGCCGCAATGCAGGCGATATCCCAACAAGGCTTGTTCCTAACTTGCTGCCTAGCCGGTAGAATTGGAACCAAGCTCAATGTCTGTTTTGGTGTTCATGACACGCGAATTTTTTACTTGCGGTGATTTACCTTGGCCAGGACTGCCTTGTGTTTCGCGACCGCGTGGCCGCGCTGACCAACCATTTCGATCCACTTGTGCGTTCGGCGATTCATTCGTCACGTGATGTCACGCGGGTTTTTATCGGCCGCTCGCGGAACAGCCCTCAACCTTAGGGTCGGGGTTTTCCGTGTGACCGTCCACAGAGATCACCTGCCCCGACACCATACGCGCCGCATCTGATCCAAGGAACACGGCCATATTTGCGACGTCCTCTACCTCCACAAAACTGCGCATTGAGGTGCCCGCGGCATAGCCGTCATAGACTTGATCGCGGGTCATGCCTTTGGCAGCAGCTTCGCGTTGCAACACTCCTTCCATGCGTGGCCCCTCAACCGCACCAGGACAGATCACATTGGTACGAATGCCCCACGGACCCAGTTCCATCGCTGTGGTTTTCATCAACCCGATGATCGCCCATTTGGCCGCCGCATATGGTGCACGATTGGGGTAGCCATAGATGCCTGCCGTCGACGATGTGTATGTAATCGCACCTGTGCCAGCGGCCTTCATCATCGGGGCGGCATACTTCGTCGCGAGGAACGCACCTTCGAGGTTTACAGAAACGCATTTCTGCCAGTCACTAAGCGCGACATCTTCAACTAACGCCGTAGGCCCTGCAATACCTGCATTTGCGCACAACACATCAAGCCCGCCTGCCACTTTGATCATTTCGAACAACGCGGCAACACCCACTTCGTCGGCCGCATCAACGTGGTGGCAGTGCCAATGGGCGGGTAAATCCGCCAGTGCTGCAGTGTCAACATCCGTGACCCAGACCTCAAAACCTTTAGCCTCGAACCCCGCCGCCATAGCCCGCCCGATGCCTGATGCACCCGCCGTGATCAGCGCACGCATCAGCGCGCACCCACGGCTTTGCCCGCACCCTCGGGTAGAGGCAAAACGGCGTGCGCATCCGCAATCGTAGCAAGGTTCGCGGCGATATGCGCTGCCGGTTTGGACGCCCGCCGTGTCTCAAGGCTAACGTGGATCAACATATGTTCACCCGTCGCCAAAAGTGTGTCGTCGTACATCATCCGGTGGAACAAATGCATCTTTTTACCATCACCCAAGATAACTTGGGTGTCGATATGAATACGCATGCCTGCGTGCACCTCATGCAGGTGTCGGATATGGGTTTCGGCAGTAAAATAGCTGCCGCCATTCGCAATGTAACCGGCGTCACAACCGATGATTTCCATAAACTGATCCGTCGCATCTCCAAAAGCCTGAAGATACCGCGCCTCATTCATGTGACCATTATAATCGGTCCAATCAAGTGGTACGGCACGGCGCGCCGTTTCTACCAAGCCAGCGGGATCCGCGGGCATCACGGCAAGTGTGCCGATACGGGCGTCTTGGGCGTTCAACAACGCGCCTGCGCCGAAATTCTGCGCCTTGAGGCCACGCAAAATTGAGACCAGATTGTTGTCACGTGCCCGTTCCAGTTCTCGAAGCGACATGTGACCAGACTGGTCGTCAGACTGGTCTGCGATTTGGTCGATCAGACCATCGGTCAGCTCTGGTACATCCATCAGCTTGGTCCACGGCCACGACAGACACGGCCCAAATTGTTCAATGAAATGGCGCATACCGGCTTCACCGCCCGCAATGCGGTAAGTTTCAAATAGCCCCATTTGCGCCCAGCGTAAACCAAAGCCGTAGCGGATTGAATTATCGATTTCCTCGGTCGTGGCGATCCCGTCTTTGATCAGCCAAAGCGCCTCTCGCCAAACAGCCTCTAGGAAGCGGTCAGCGATATGGGCGTCAATTTCAGCGCGCACATGCAAGGGGTACATGCCAATTTCGGTTAGGATCGCCTTCGCGCGCTCCACCATTTCTGGCGGATTTTCGTCGGTAGGTACTAGTTCAATAAGCGGCAACAAATATACTGGGTTAAACGGATGAGTCACAACAATCTGTTCAGAGCGTATCGCGCCGCCCTGCAATTCGGACGGTTTGAACCCTGATGTCGACGATCCGATGATTGCATCTGTTGAGCAGTGTTCCTGAAGGGTCTGATACACTTTGCGCTTTAGCTCGAGGCGTTCCGGCACACTTTCTTGGATCCATGCAACACCATCAACAGCGTCCGACATAGCATCGTGGAACGTCAGTGTGCCCTCGGCTGGTAAATTGACATCTGACAGCCCAGGCAAGGATCGGCGTGCGTTATCAAGCACTTCACTGATTTTGCGGGCTGCCTCCGGATCAGGGTCGAACACCCGCACGTCCCAACCCATCAACAAGAAGCGCGCAGCCCAGCCGCCGCCAATTACCCCGCCGCCAATGATGGCTGCCGATTTTTTCATCTTGCCCCCCTCTTAAACGGGGTCGCACAAGCAGTTAAGAGCGCGAGTGTAATAAGCGGTCTCATGCGGACACAGGCGCGCGTTTGGTCAGGCCAAGCTTTTTGCGCACAGCTTTGGGACCAATGACGCGCGCACCAAGATTCTCAATAATCTCTGCGGCACGCTCCACCAACTGTGCGTTGGTGGCCAGCACTCCACGATCCAGCATCAGGTTATCCTCCAACCCGACGCGCACATTGCCCCCCGCCAGCACAGAGGCTGCCACATAAGGCATCTGCGAACGGCCCAAGCCAAAACCACTGAACGTCCAGTTGTCAGGTACGTTATTCACCATCGCCATAAATGTATTCAGATCATCCGGCGCACCCCACGGCACGCCCATGCACAATTGCACCAGCGCTGGGCTGTCCAGCACACCATCATTAACCAATTGTTTAGCGTACCAAAGATGGCCAGTATCAAACGCCTCAATCTCGGGCTTCACGCCCAATTTAGTCATCATCTGCCCCATCGCAACCAGCATACCAGGCGTGTTGGTCATGACGTAATCAGCCTCGGCGAAATTCATTGTGCCACAATCTAGCGTGCAAATCTCAGGCAGGCATTCGGCGACATGGGCAACCCGTTCAGTCGCGCCAGTCATATCCGTTCCAGCGATTGTCGGTAACGGAGCCTCAACTCCACCAAAGACAACGTCGCCCCCCATGCCAGCCGTCAAGTTTAGAACAACGTCAATTTCAGCATCGCGTACGCGGTCAGTCAATTCACGGTAAAGCGCCAGATCACGTGACGGCGCGCCAGTTTCAGGATCACGTACGTGGCAGTGCACAATGGCGGCGCCAGCCTTAGCGGCGTCAATCGCGCTTTCAGCTATCTGCTTGGGCGACCGCGGCACATGCGGGCTACGGTCTTGCGTGCTGCCTGACCCTGTCAAGGCTGCGGTGATGAAAACCTCGCGGTTCATTTCCAATGGCATCGCTTTACTCCTCCGTCACCAACCTTCTAGACGTTGTGTGATTTCCAAAATGGACGCAAGCCAACTCGCGCTTCTTTTTTGGCCTAAATATGCGCGCCGGAGGCTCTGACGCCTACCAACCCGCACAATCATCAGCAACGATGCGCCAAGAAGGCATTGTCCCAATCGCCAAAAAGATCACGCCGGGTGCAGCAGGTGATCTTAGGGAACATGATCTTCAAGCGAGAACTCATAAAACAGCGCTGCCTGTGCTTTCTGCTTCGGACCCATCATCGCTCAATCTCCCAATAAATAGAGGTATTGGATCAGCGCCCCCACCTCAAAATAATAAGAGTTTTTCTGTAGAATTCGCCATTCAGCGTTGCAAAACACCTGTCCTATGTCACTGCCAACAAAGCTGCTGGAATTAGCGGCGGCAAAACTTGTGCCTAGATCACCGCGTATCACACCGGAAAGCTAATCAAGGTGACGGACAAAAGTGATTGATCCAAGCCTAAGTCTTTGCAAATCGCCTCTACGGCATCTTTGGTCGCGCGCTGACCCAAAATACTCTGAGAAAAATCACCAGGGGGTAACTTAACTGCAGTCAAAATTACAATTGCGGCAACAAATGGCATCACACGGATCCAAGGCCGAGCAGCTGTAAAATAATCTTTGAAACTGTTCCTCAACAATGACGAACGTGCACGCCCCCGAGGAACCAAGCTAAAGAAAATAGAAATCGTGCAAACGCTTAACGACCGTGGCTAGGCCAGCCTCGTCACCAAACGGTCCATCGTGCGAACCAATTCCTCGCTGATGCCGGCCTCTGAAAGCGCGTGACCTGCACGCGCAATCAGCTTGAGCTCCGCCTCAGGCCAGTTTTGGGCCAACTTATAGGCCGACGTCGGCGGGCAGATCATATCATATCTGCCCTGTACGATTATCGCCGGAATACCGCGCAACTTATCTATGTTATCGAGAATTTGATGGTTCTCGCCCAAGAAGCCTTCGTTCATGAAATAATGATTTTCGAGCCTTGAAAAAGCACGGGCATACTCCGCTGGCGCGTCACCACCGGCACCCTCGTTCATGATGCTAGCCAATGCATTTTCCCAAGCCGCCCAAGCACGCGCATAGCGCACCTCAGTGGCATGAGTTCCAGAAAAGAGGCGCTTGTGATAAGCGCCAATCATGTCTGCGCGCTCTTCTTCAGGAACGAGATTCTCAAAGGGTGCCCACAGATCAGGGAAGAACATCGCAGCGCCGCCACCGTAAAACCAATCAAGTTCGGCACGGGTCATCAAAAACACACCGCGCAAAATAAGCGCCTTCGCGCGATCAGGGTGTGCTTGGGCATAAATCAATGACAGCGTTGCGCCCCAACTACCGCCGAACACCACCCAACGCTCAATATCCAAAGTCTCACGAATAAGCTCAATATCGCGAACCAAGTGCCACGTTGTGTTATCCTCGACACTAGCGTGGGGTCTCGACCGCCCACACCCCCGCTGGTCAAACAAAATAATGCGGTACTGCGCAGGATCAAAATACCGCCGCATAGTAGGACTACATCCACCACCCGGACCGCCGTGCAACACAACGACAGGGATACCATCGGGGTTTCCGCACTGCTCCATGTAGACAGAATGGCCATCGCCAACGTCCAGCATCTGTTGATCAAACGGTGCAAGCGCCGGATAAAGGTGCGACAAGGCGCGACGGGGGGATGCGTTTCTGTCCATGAATGACCTATATAACTCAAAAGAGCGCCGAAACATCCGGTGCGCCATGTTTTTTTGTCATAGAGGCACATCATGACCAACGCACAAACAACCGTCGATCCCGCAGAAATAGCAAAATTCGAGGCAATGGCGGCAGAATGGTGGGACGTAAACGGTAAATTTAAGCCCCTTCATATGCTTAATCCTTGCCGTCTTGATTACATCACAAGACAAATTGCTGCAGAGTTTAGCCGTGATCTTGCCCAAGACGCGCCGTTTGAAGGGCTCCGCATTCTGGATATCGGTTGTGGCGGCGGTTTACTGTGTGAGCCAATGGCGCGCCTTGGCGCAACCATTGTTGGGGCGGACGCAGCCGAAAGAAACATTCCCGTGGCAAAAGTGCACGCTGAACAAGCTGGACTGGATATTGATTACCGCTTCACAACGGCCGAAGCCATGGCCGAAGCAGGCGAGCAATTTGACGTGGTTCTCAATATGGAAGTGGTCGAGCACGTAGCTGATCCGCTCGCATATCTAACGGCCTGCCAACAGTTGCTAAAACCCGGCGGGTTACAAGTTTGCTCAACGCTCAATCGCAATCCCAAAAGCTATTTAGTGGCGATCATCGGTGCAGAACACATCATGCGGTGGCTGCCAAAGGGTACTCATGAGTGGTCAAAGTTCATCACGCCTGGCGAGTTGTTTGAACTGCTGTCCGCCTCAGGGATGACACCCGTCGACCGTAAGGGGTTTGTCTTCAGCCCAGTCTCGTGGAGTTGGTCTATTTCTGAAAAAGATCTTAGCGTGAACTACGTGACAGCATCGACAAAACCGGCCTAATCGTCCGCCAGCTTTTGGCGCATCTCACGTAGAATTGGCAGGGTACGGCTTATCTTGTCGTGCCCGACATCTTCGACCATCTGGTTTACCAACGGCGTGATTTTACGCACCGCTTCATCACGCGCCGCCCGCCCAGCGCCACTAATTGAAACAAGCTTACGCCGCGCATCGTCCCAATCAGGGCGGACGTGCACAAAACCCATCAAATCAAGTTTATTAATCGTGTTAGTCATAGCCCCGCGAGTGAGACGGAAGCGGGCGGCAAGCTGTGCTGGCGTGCGCTCCCCCATGCTTGCAGCGAGATAGTTCAGCACTGTTAAATGAGAAATTTCCATCCCATGCGGCAGCGCCTTGGTGACACGACTACGCAACAACTGATCAATCGCCAGAAGCTCAACGACAACCGTCGCGCCAAGGGTATCAGACGTAGTAACCGGCATTAGGGTCCCTCGAACAGTTGGTTGTGCCCCCATGCAGGAACACGCTTACGAGCTTTGAATACCTGATTTTTGTCAATTTCAATATAGCTAACACCAATGCTCTCGCCAAAATCGCTAAGCACGTTTCCCCAGGGATCAACTGCCAAAGAATGCCCGTATGTTGCCCGCCCCTCATGCACGCCCCACTGCGCAGGCGCCAGAACATAACAACCTGTCTCAATTGCACGTGCCCGAAGCAATGTCTCCCAATGTGCCTCGCCTGTGGCGACGGCAAACGCAGACGGCACCATAAGCACCTCGGCACCGGCCTGAGCCAAAGCGCGATAAAGATGCGGAAAACGAACGTCATAACAAATTGTCATGCCAACGTTCAGGCCGTCTGCACGCCCCAAAACCGCAGACGAACCGGGTTTGTAACCGCGCGATTCCTGATACACTTCCGCCTCTGACAACGTGACATCAAACATATGGATTTTGTCATATCGCGCAATAATACTGCCCGAGCGGTCAATCAGAAAAGACCTATTAGTAAACCGACCATCAGCATCCGTTGTTTTGAGGGCCAAAGACCCAATCAACAAATTAACCTGAAGATTTGCAGCCAAACTGTGAAGCGTTGCTAGCGTAATATCGTCAGCTTCAACTTGCAGAACTTCCATTTGCCGCGCACGATTTACCGAAACACAATTCGTCACCTCAGGCGTTGCAATAAACTCTGCACCAGATGCCGCCGCTTCTTCGATAAGCGCCGTTGTCCGTACAAGATTTTCTGCAGGACAATCACCAGAATTAAGTTGTAGAAGAGCCGCCTTCACGCCAGAAGATTATCCAGCTTGCCCGCACGATCCAATGCAAACAGGTCGTCACATCCACCCACATGGATATCGCCAATGAAAATCTGCGGCACAGTACGCCCGCCATTGGCGCGCTTGATCATTTCACCTTTGCGGTCAGGCTGAGCCAAAATATTAATCTCTGAAAAGCTTACGCCTTTCTGGCTGAGGAGCCGCTTGGCGGAATGGCAAAAGCCACACAGGGGTGACGTATACAGTTCAACAGTTATCATTTTAGGGCGCTCCAATTTCTAGTTACTAGGTAGTTAAATATCTTTTCCCGCGCGCGCCAGTGTGATCCAGCGATCCCCACAAAGAACGTCAGGCCCGCCAGTCAAAGTGTCACAAGTTGGGCAATGATGAGGATAGATCAGCCGAAGTGGGTTTTGCATTACAAATTTCCTGACTACATGAGCAGCATGACACAACAACCGCCTCTTACAGATACGCACACTCTGCACCTGCA
Organism: Thalassobium sp.; assembly: GCA_024640765.1. Lineage (GTDB taxonomy): Bacteria > Pseudomonadota > Alphaproteobacteria > Rhodobacterales > Rhodobacteraceae > Nereida. The sequence continues at coordinate 51,156 of JAHEEK010000003.1, forward strand.
TCACAGAAACCGTCGAACGTCTGATGGGATGTTTCTGCAGCAAGAAGCATTCGATGAAATTGCAGAAAGACTGCTTGGAGTTAAGAAGTCGTTTACGAAAACAGCCGTGGTCACATCGTGGCCAGACCTATGGGCGACTATTGTAGAGGGGGCGGACGTCATCCACCCTGATGATACACTGCTATTTACGGACAACGGCTACGATCTGATCGTTCACGCAATGGATCTACATTGGGCGAACGATCCTATCGGGCAGATTGTGCAGTGTCGAAATGCGCTCAAGCCTGATGGATTGTTTTTGGCCGCTTGTTTTGGTGGCCAGACCCTAAACGAGTTACGAAGTGCTATCGCCGAGGCTGAAAGCAGAGTGATGGACGGGCTGTCACCACGCGTTGTGCCTATGGGTGAAGTGCGCGACTACGGTGCGCTGCTTCAAAGAGCGGGCTTGGCGCTTCCAGTTGCGGACACTTTGACGCTGCCTGTGAGTTACAGCGACACGACTGCCCTGATGATCGATCTGCGAAAAATGGGGGAAAGCAACGCGCTTACCGCACGTACCAAAAAGCCCACGCCAAAATCCGTTTTCGACGCGTTAGAGTCTATTTATCGCCAGAATTTCTCTGAAGGCAAAAGGCTGATCGCGACCTTCGAAATCATTTTCTTGGCCGGTTGGGTGCCTGATGCAAGCCAACAAAAACCCCTCAAACCCGGCTCGGCAAAGATGAAATTAGCAGATGCTCTGCGTATTCCTAATGACCCAAAAGATTGACCTGAAGCGATTTCCAGTTATCTGGCAATCTAACGCACTTATACCTACGGACTTTAGATGATGTTTGACGCGAAAACGAATACGAGCGACGAGGCTGCCTGCCCCGTTCACGCACCAAGCGATCACCCAAAGGTGAAGCCTGCTAAGATTGGAGTTTTGGTCGCCAATCTGGGCACACCAGACAATTACGATTACTGGTCGATGCGCCGGTATTTGAACGAGTTTCTGTCCGATCGGCGTGTCATTGATTACAGCCCATGGCTTTGGCAGCCGCTTTTGCAACTGATCATTTTAACAAAGCGTCCATTTTCTAGCGGCGAAGCGTATAAATCGATCTGGAACCACGACGAGGGCGAGAGCCCTTTGATGACGATCACAAAAAAACAAACCGCTAAGATAAAAGCGCAGATGCAAGAGACCTATGGCGATGACGTCATGGTCGATTTTTGTATGCGCTACGGAAATCCGTCTACAAAATCCAAGGTCCGCGCAATGATCGAAGCTGGATGTCAGAAAATTTTGTTTTTCCCGCTGTATCCACACTACGCCGGAGCAACATCAGCCACCGCAAATGACGAATTATTCCGTGTTTTGATGAAAGAAAAATGGCAGCCAACCGTGCGCACAGTACCCGCATATTATGAGCGTCCAGATTACATTGAAGCGCTAGCCCAGTCGATTGAGACTGCCTACGCCAAGGCCGAAAAGCGCCCCGAAATATTGGTGTGTAGCTATCATGGTGTGCCGCAGCGTTACCTGATGGAGGGCGATCCATACCACTGCCAATGTCAGAAAACGACGCGCCTTTTGAAAGAGCGTTTGGGCTGGGATGACACGCAGATCATCACAACATTCCAATCTAAATTCGGTCCCGAAGAGTGGCTTCAACCTTACACAGTCGAAGAAGTCGCGCGGCTTGCGGAAAAGGGCAAAACAAATATTGCTGTTTGCGCACCTGCATTCTCAGCTGATTGCATTGAAACGCTTGAAGAGATCAATGAGGAAATTTTTGAGAGTTTTGAAGAGGCTGGCGGTCACGACTTCCTCTATATTCCGTGCCTTAACGATGATGATGCTCACATTACCGCACTCTGCAACACAATCGACGACAACCTGAAAGGTTGGGTATAAACGCCCTTCGTACCAGCGATTAGTCTGACTGCGCACCTGACCAAGTTATCAGGACCTCTCCCAGAGGGCCTGATGCGCCACCAACCCCCGCGATTTCGTCAGCTATAGGCCCCGCTAAAACTGCAGTGACAGGAATTTGGGTGCTGTCTTCAAGAATGTTGCCAGCTCCCAACGTGCCAAATCCAATTGCCGAGGCATCTGTTTGCATGCCGTTCAGTAACGTCGGGCCGCTGAATTCAATGTCTGTGATTTCGATCATCTCTGCACCCGTAGGATTGTAATTCGCCACCCCCGATTGGCCGATTGTAGTACCACCGGTACGGACATTATCGGCAAGGACATCAGCGCCACCAACAAAACGTAAGGTCGTACGTGCATCCATTGTCACGGCGTAAGTTGCGGTACCGTCTGTGACCTGAGCAACCGCAGTACCCTCATAAACAGTCGGAACTATTGGAGCCGCAGAATTGGCAGAGGTCCGCACAGCAAGCTTTATATCCCCTCCAACCGGCGAAACGGGAAAAACATGCTGCAGACCCAAACCCAACGCATTTTCAAGAGACAGGCTATCAATACCCAAGGTTGCGACAGAAACGATAACATCTGAGTCAGGTGTAGGTTCAGAAGGGTCCAGTGGATCAACAGGAGGATTGACCACAACCGGTCCACCGCCAGTCGTTGCGCCGCCACCACCGCCGCTTGCGATTAATGTCACAATAAATAATGCGGCAACTAGCGCCCTACACTCAAACTTAAAAAACATAGATGCCATAGATCACAGCAGGTTTAATAAACGGCTAATCACACCCAAAAGTCACCAACGGATAAAGTATCAAGACCAACCCCCCACAACTCAATCGTAGTGCCCTCAAGCGAGAATTCTGCGTGACCATTCGAGTTGGTGTAGAACTGATCAAGCGCTGACTGGCGGGACGAGATGCCCTCAAACCCAGTCAATTCCAAGCGATCAATTCCCATATCAAAATCTGCGCCAGCCACCACGGCCTGATCCGTGAGAGAAGTACGCCCAATCACATCATTGCCATGCAGTGGGCGGAACACAAATACGTCAGCACCGTAGCTGCCATTCAGAATATCATCGCCACGGCCACCTTCCAATGTTTCGTCACCCCAGTACAAAAACGCACCGAAGTCACCCACCAGAATGTCGTCACCCGCGCCGCCTTCAAGGGTATCATTGCCGTAACCACCAAGCAGCGTATCCGCGTTTTGAGAAAAACTCGCCACGTGGCCATCAATCAACAATGGCGCCAAACCCAAGCCCCTCAACCGCGCCAAGGCTATCGATAACGCCAATGTCCCCAGAAAGGGTTATTTCCAATAAAATCACACCACCAGAAGCAGAGCCCGTGAGGATAAAATCACGACCATCAAGAAAGACTGCCAAATCACGCGGTCGCATATCTTCATTTGGCTCGCCCCAAACGTGGCGAACCTGAAAACTCAAACTCAACATAAAACTCACCCACCTTTTACCCTATCGGCAAGCTAACGGCGCAGGGTTAACGCAGCTTCAGCGCAACTAGGCAATTGAGTGATCAGTTTGTGGCGGAAATTGGACAATAAAAAACGGCGGTCTGCAGACCGCCGTTATCTAAGACTTTATGAAGACTTATCTTTAAATGAGCAAAACCTGAGTACCCACTTTGGTCAAATTAAACAGCTCTTGGACATGTTCATTATAAAGACCAATGCAACCGTTTGATGACCGGCGCCCAATCTTGCGCGTGTCATGGGTGCCGTGGATACGGTAATACGTCCAACTCAGGTACAGCGCATGGGTCCCGAGCGGATTGTCAGGACCAGGGCCAATGAAGTCGGGCCATTCGGGATTACGCTCTTTCATCGAAGGGGTCGGACGCCAGCTTGGGCCATCTACTTTTTGCGTGATCCGCGTACGCCCTAAGCGGGTCAAATCATCTGAAAGCGGCACACTGGTGGGGTAGAGTTTATAAACGCTCTCGTCCTCGGACCAATAATGCAGTGCACGAGACGTCACATCTACAAGCACGGCGCCATTCTTGAGATTACTAAAGTAAGGCTGCCAATCAAGCGCACGAAAACTTGAGATATTGCGACGAACAACTTCGGAGATGTCACGCTCAACCTCAATTTCCTCATCCAAGGCAAGTGCTGGGCTAGCCAATGACGTGGCGGCAGCGCCAACAAACGCGCGGCGGCTCAATTTAAAAGTGTCGCTCATCAATATCGCTCCTGGTAAAACCATTTGAGACGTAACTATTGCCTGAAAGCCGCACTAGCAAATCAAACAAGCGTTAGATCGCCACGATTTTTCCAATCTGGGTTTGATCTACAACGGTGTTGGTTTACGGGTTGGGAAAGGTTTGAGGTTTAATTGATATGATCCGTCCCATTCTTCTTTCGCTGACAGTTGCGCTTTCATTGGCGGCTTGTACCCCGATTACGTCAGGACAGCTGGCAATCGATGGAAAGCCTCGGCCAAAGCTATATCAAATCCGCGAACGCGATACTGCCAAAATCCAGTTCCGCACGCTGGATTCAGTAAATGCACTGCGCCAAGCATCCGGGGCAGGACCAATTGAACTGAGCGCTGAGTTGACGGCGGCAGCAGCCACACATGCGCGCGATATGTCGGTGCAAAATCGACCATGGCACTTTGGCTCTGACGGGTCGTCCCCATTAGACCGCGTCACACGCGCTGGATACTCGGGTGCATTCATCGGTGAGGTAATCTCGGAAACTTATGAGACCGAGCTAGAGACGTTGGCCGCATGGATGGAAGAAGAAGGCACACGCCGTGTTATTCTGAACACCGATGCAACTGAAATGGGTTTTGCGTGGTTTCAGGAACCAAATGGCAAAATCTGGTGGACGTTGGTTTTGGGTGAAACTGCCGCAACACCCCAAGAGCCGCTGACCTTAGGGTAAAATCGCAATATGCGTTCCAGTTTGGACCATTGAGTAGATTTCCGTCATCTCGCGATCTGTCACGGCGATGCATCCCCACGTCCAGTCCCCCCGCGCCCGTTGAAAGCGTGGGCCGCGACCATGGATGAAAATATCCCCACCCGGTTCAACGCCTGCTGCCTTGGCGACAGCCACGTCGTTTCCATTCGGATATGAAATACCCAGAGACAGATGATACGCACTATTGGGATTGCGGCGGTCGATGAAGTACGTCCCCTCAGGTGTCCGACCATCACCTTCGGCCTTTTTATGGCCTTCGGGCGCAAATCCAAGACCAATATTATAGCGGCGCAGAACGCGCTTATTATGCATCAGCCACATTTTGCGGCGTGATTTTGACACCGTAATCTGCGTAACCTTAGGACCACGGTAGGCTTTAGGCGCGCCCATAAGACCGCATCCCGCAAGCCCAAGGCCCATAAGCCCGAGGAGAATTGTTCGCCTTTGCATCAATACCTGCCCTCAGTTTTTCACTGACTTTCGGCACATTTACCGCAAAACGCTACTATCACAAAGACATTACTGAATACGGCCTATGGCTCGCGAAACGCCTCACGCGATTTATACAAAGGCTTCAAAAGATACTGCAGCACAGTCTTTTCGCCCGTATGAAGCTCTACTTGCGCCTGCATCCCGGGCCGGATCTCAATGTATGCTTGCCGGTCGTTCAGATTAGCAAGATCAACCTGAAGCGTCACTTTGTAATGCGGATCACCGTCAAGCTTTCTGTCATCCTTAAACGTGTCCGCCGAGATAAACTGCACCTGCCCCTTCAGACTTCCATAGATCGTGTAGTCATAGGCAGAAAGCTTTATGGTCGCGTCTTGCCCCCGCTTGATGTTGGCGATGTCCTCTGGCCGCACGCGCGCCTCAACGAACAGCTCTTCATCAAGTGGCGTAATCTGAAATATTTCTTCGCCGGGCCGGACGACGCCACCGATCGTCGTAATGCTGAGGTTATTCACCACGCCACGCATGGGGGACTTAATAATCGTTTGTTCCAGTTGATCTTGGGCAACTTTCAAGTTTTGCCGCAAGGTCGCAATTTCTTTCAATGTGTCTGAATACTGCCCAGCGCGCTCCAGCTCAGCTTGCGTAACGATTTCATTGTATTTGATCTCGGCGTCCCCGTGGGCTTTTCGGGCGCGGGTAACTTCAATCAAAGAGACGATTTTACGTTCAAGCAAATTCTCAAGTAGCTTACGTTCCTTAGCGGCCTGCGCTAACACGTTCCGCGCGCCTTGGGTTCGGCTGACATAATCGCTTTGCCTGGCATTCAAAAGCGCTTGCTCGGAAGCGACCATCTCCGGCTGCCGTGCAGCAAGATCAGCAGCAACGTCAAAATCAAACGCGCCAGAAACTTCTGCCTCAAGGCGCAGACGGCGAACCTCAAGCGCATCAATCTGTTCTTGCAGATCATCGACCGTCGTTTGAAACCGAGTAGCATAAAGTGTGGCAAGCACTTGCCCCGGCTGAACCGTATCGCCTTGGCTCAACGAAGTATCCGCCAAGCGTAAGAACGCTGCCGTCCGTCAATGTAACAACCAAGTCACTCCCTTGCCGGTCAAAGCTGGCAACTTCGGATCGCCTTAAATTCAGTGAAATATCTTGGCTGCTGCCGATATTGAGAGTTGCGGTATCGCCGTTCTCCAGAACGGTTCTGCGCTGTAAATTGCCCGTGCCATCACGGACAACGAACCTAATCGCTGACATGGTTACTACTCCACCTCAAAAGTTACGGCTTTTGGCGCCGCTTAACTATTGATACCATCAATATATTTTGTGGTGCCACATTTCTACTAAAATGTTGCGCACGGGCAGAGTGATGCAAATTTACCGCGTAAGGACACTGGCGACTTCAATGTGATGAGACCACCTGAATTGATCCACAACCTCAAGTTTTTCCAAGGAAAATCCAGCTTTCGTCAACGCCTCTACATCGCGGGCGAAGGTTACGGGGCTGCATGAAATCATCACAACCTTACGCACCTCACTTTCGATAATCTCTTGAACCTGCGCCTCAGCACCGGCGCGCGGCGGATCAAGCACAACAACATCAAATTTGCGCAACTCATCCGGCATCAGTGGCCGTCTAAACAAATCACGCGCCTCAGTCGTGACCGAATGAAGGCCACTTGCCATGCGCCAACCTTTGGCCAACGCATCAATCATATCGGCTTCACCTTCAACCGCGTGAACAGCCGCATGGGCCGCCATTGGCAGGCTGAATGTACCACAACCCGCAAACAAATCTGCAACTTTCGCGGCACCTCCGATATTATTGATGATGAACGCTTCTAGTGCCAACTGACCATGTTCCGTTGCTTGCAAAAACGCGCCGGACGGTGGCGAAACCGCCGCTTTTCCCATCGTCAATTGCGGCGGTGTTTCCATCGCCAACAACTCACCGTTCCATGTCAGGCGCACAACCCCGTGCCGAACCGTCAGTTGTGCCAACGCTGCTTGCTCTTGCGGGCCAGCGGGCTTTGCACCAGCAACATCCAGGTCAATGCCCGTATTGGTAACGGTGGCGGTAAACTCAACCTCCCCCTTGCGTGAGCCATACTCAACTGTCAGCTGCTCCAACACTGGAATGAGGCCCAGCAGGTCAAGCTGCAGAATTTTACAATTGGGCACCGCCAAAACAGTGTGAGACGCGCGGCCATGAAAGCCCACAAGCGCACCTGACTTTGTCCGCTTACCCGTCAGCTTGGCGCGCCGACGGCTTTGTGCTGGACTGGTGTGAATGGCATCCACCGCACGCTCGATCCCGCGTGAGGCAAGCGCTGATTGAACAACTTCTTTCTTCCAGTTGGACACAAAATCATCCTGGGCGTGCTGTAAACTGCAACCACCGCAGCTGTTGTAATGTGAACAAGGTGCTTTGATGCGGTGGTCGGAGGGCGTCTGAATTGCCGATTTTGGCATGATCTGACCGTCAATATCACCCTTCACCACCTCCCCTGGCAACGTGCGCGGTACGAATATCGGTCCCGCTGCAATCCCGTCACCTTTATGGCCAAGCCGTCCAATCGTCACTTCAGCCATTTTCCAGCCCTTCAATTAAATCATCTTTTGTCAGTGCAAAATCAGATGCAATCCAGCGGTCTTTTGCATCCCGAAGGGCCGCGCCCAACTTAGCGCCCAAATACGCCGGCATAAGGTCGGCAGCAACCAAAGGGAAAACCGCCTCTGCCCCACGGCGGACGTCATTTAACCCATTCAATGGTTGCTCAAACATCGCGGCACGCAGGGCAAGGCACAACGTACCAACCTCAAATCCATGTTCATGACCTAATGCACCAGCCGCGGTCGTTGATCCCATCTCAGCGCGGTAAATCGCAAATCGTTTCTGCTGTGCGTTGCTTAACCGCAACGTCGAAACATCATCTGTGACAGCAGCAAGCCGCGCCATTGGGTCAACATCCAAATCCACGCTCAGATGCACAAAAACCGGCAATATGTTCGATACCGCACCTTCAAAAACGGCATTCAGAACCCCGGTTTGTGCCATTGCAGAAACGGCAAGGCTTGGGTCAGGCGCAGTCATGAGCTTGACCATTTCGGCGCCAATACGCTCGCGGGCGATTTGCCCTAACCCTTCGATACCACCAGCACAGGCCGACAGAGCATCCACATCAAGCCCAAGCTCAGGACTACCGTACCAAGCCTGAAATCTGAAAAACCGCAGAATGCGCAAGTAGTCCTCGGCAACGCGATCATCCGCGTCACCAATAAACCTGACACGGCCCACATGAAGGTCAGGCAGACCGTTTAACGGATCAATCACCTCACCACTTTGGTTGGCGTACAATGCATTCATTGTAAAATCGCGCCGCTTAGCATCTTCAATGATTGATGTAGAAAACGCCACTTTTGCGTGCCGGCCATCCGTCTCAACATCACTTCTGAATGTAGTCACTTCAAACGGAGAGCCATGTGCCACAACAGTGACTGTGCCATGCTCGATACCCGTCGGAATAACGCGAAGGCCGGCTGCTTCTGCACGAGCAATTACGTCGGTTGGAACAAGAGGCGTAGCCATATCTAAGTCGGTTATATCACGCCCCATCAACGCATTTCGCACACATCCACCCACGACATACCCCCCGCCGCCGTCGGCATTGAGTAAGGCCAAAATAGTCTGCGGTGCTTTTGCTTGCAGCCAGTCAAATTGTGTCATTGCGCCGCCTCCGCGAGCGTTCTTAGCATGCGCGCTGTGGCCCCCCAAATATAATAAGGGCCAAAGGGTACCGTATAATAAGACCGCCACCTACCGGACCAGCGGCGCGACTGCACCGCATACTTGTCTGCATCCAAAAGATGATCAAGCGGCACCCAGAAAGCTTCGTCCACTTCGCCGGCTTCGCAGACCACCTCAAAAGATTCTTTCAACAAAGCAACAACAGGTGTCACATCGAAGCTTGTGACGGTTATATGTGTCGGCAGCGTTCCAAGCACGTCCACCAAACCGTCCGGCAACCCAACTTCCTCACGCGCCTCACGCAAGGCGGTTTCAATGACATCCGCGTCTTCAGGGTCTTGCTTGCCGCCTGGAAACGCAATCTGGCCTGGGTGATGGCGCAGCTTGGCGGAACGCTTGGTCAGCAAAACTTCCCGCGCATCCGCGGTTTCACGTATCAAAACAAGCACTCCCGCAGGGCGCGTTTTGCTCGTTGGGTGGTGCAAGTCAGGGTTTAGATCAAAATCGGATGAGGCCCCCTGCGCAGTCGCAAGGAACCCCAACATTTGAAATCTTAGATCAGTCAGAGGCACCTTCTGCCTCGAATCCAACTGTCTTTGGGTCCATTTCGTAGTGTGCGCCACAGAACTGGCAATCGGCCTCAACCAGCCCCTCGTCGGTGGTCATGTGACCAATGTCTGAGGCAGAATAAATTGATAGGCTTTGCTTTACGCGCTCTTCAGAACATGTGCATCCAAAACGAACCGGTTGGGCTTCATATACACGGGGCTCTTCCTCGTGGAACAAACGCAGCAACAAATCGGTTGGCGATACAGATGGGCCGATCAACTCGAGCTCCTCGACAGTATCAAGCAGCACATTGGCGCGCGTCCAGTTTTCCGCAGCATCGTCCTCCAGAAGATCAGAGGCTGTGACCAATGCCTCACCAGATCCATCTGGCGCATCTTTCTTTGCCATCAAAGGCGACGCCTTGGGCATGTGCTGCAACATCACGCCGCCCGCGCGCCAGCTTTCCTGTTCATCCGCAACTGTGGAGCGGCCGAAAGTGAGCGCAAATCGCGTGGGTAATTGCTCGGATTGAGCAAAATACGCCTCTGCACAAGTTGACAGCGAGCCACCCGCAATCGGTGTGATGCCCTGATAGGGTTGGGTGCCTTTGCCTTGATCAATCAAGATCGCAAAGTAACCATTACCGATTTGGTCGTAACCATCGCCGTTCAGATCGATCGCGTCTTTGTCATAGCTGGCATAGGCCCTGATGCGTGCCGGCTGTCCGTCATCGGTTGGGCCGTAGTAATCCGTCGCGATCAAACGCACCGGACCGTTGCCGCGCACCTGCAAAGACAGCTTCCAACGCAGCGCGATGGTTTGACCTATTAGCGCCGTTAACAGCGACATTTCCGCCACAAGCGCCTCAATCAACGGTGGATAATCATGTTGCGCCAAAACGTGATCTAACACCCCATCAAGACGCGCAACGCGCCCTCGAATATCCGATTGATCAAGTTGGAACGGTAGGACAGTGTCGTCCCAAGCAATTTTCGATGTGTTCGACATGTGATTTCCTAAGCCGGGTCGTGGCGACATATCGTGGCAATATAGGCACGTAAAGCACGCAAAAAAGGGGCAGCGCCATGATGATGCGAATTGGAGAGACACCAAAGGCCGGTCAGCGCTACGTTCATCGCCCCGGAGCCTACGCTATTTTGCGACGTGGAAGCGAAATACTTCTGACCTTTCAAGAACGCCCAGAACCTGAACTTCAACTTCCTGGCGGCGGCGTTGAGGTTGGTGAACATCCAATCCCCGCCCTGCACCGTGAAATCTTTGAGGAAACCGGCTGGCGCGCTGCTAACCTTCGAAAGCTGGGCGCCTTTCGTCGGTTCACGTTTATGCCCGAATACGATCTTTGGGCCGAAAAGCTGTGTTCCGTTTACGTGGGAACACCTGTTTTGAAATTGAGTGAGCCTATCGAAAAAGGCCACCATGCGGTTTGGATGCCAATGAACGAGGCAGTTGACGCATTAGGTAATGATGGTGACCGGATGTTTTTGAATAGCCTTATTGAGCAGCTCTGAACCCCAGCGAAATAGCCGACAAATCATCTTCAGGGTCATTTGAGCCAGTAAACCGCGTGACCTCATCAACGACCCTCTCCAAGAGGCGGTCGCCACTGAGGGCGCGACTTCGCTGTAGCAGCTCGCAAAGCCCATGTTCTGCGAACATCTCACCTTTTTTGTTGAGCGCCTCAGTGATCCCGTCTGACCCAATAAAGACCCAATCACCGGCATAAAGTTGAATATGAGACAATTCATATAACGCACCCTAGATCAATCCCACGGGCAATCCACCAGTGCCAAGACGCTGAACCGAGCCCGCACTTCGCTGCAGGATCGGATGCGGATGGCCTGCTTGGCAAAATGAAAAATCTCCCGTTTCAGTATCAATCACCCCATAAAGAATTGTGAAATAATGTTCTGTCGCAATTTCTGAAAACATCATGTCATTGAGACGTCGGTCAACCCGTTCCAGAGAAACGGCCGCGGGCCTACCCGGTTTGCTCTCAATGGCGACGTTTTGTACGGGATCACCAGCCGAGAGATACCCCGCAAGGCGCGCCGCCATCAACGCGCTCGATACGCCATGACCCGACACATCAAGACCAAACAGACCCACCTGATTTTCGTTAATCTTAAAGTACCCAACCAGATCGCCGCCAACATAACCGCTGGACCGCAAACCAAGCGAAATGTCAGCGCGACCAAAGTTTACATTTGGCTCAGGCAACAGCAACATTTGGAACGTTTTCGCCTGCCGTAAATCACGGTCCAGAATATCATATAGGCGCTGAATCTCGCCTAAGGCGCCAGCAATCTTGGCGTTTCGGATAAATAGCTCACGTTGCATTTCAACAATCCGGTGGCCTGCACCCAACCTCGCCTGAAGTTCAGAACCGTCCACAGGCTTTGTCAGAAATCATCCGCGCCTGCTTCAAGCCCAAACGCAATATCTGCCGCATCACCCTTGGTGGTGAGCAGCACAAAATACGTGTAGGTTCCGTCTTCCATAGCGCGAAATTTTTGGCAAAACTCTGGCCCTGTTAGTTGCGGCATCATGCAATCACTGGTGATCACATCAAACTGCGCGCTGCGGCACATCTCAAGCGCCTCTGCACCATCCGTCGCTTGAGTTACATGATAGCCAGGTGCCTCTAGAATTTTTGATAAGATGCGTCTTTGAAGGGCACTATCATCAGCAACCAACACGCGTTTGGCTACATTCTTGGTGTTTTCTGGCTGTTCCAAAATCATCTGACACGCGTGTCACGAAGGCTTGAAGATTAAGTTAAGATTTCCTCGATTTCAGTCATGTTAAATTAAAACTCTTTGCCGATATCTGATGTAATACCGGGGGAATAAAATGATTGATTGGGCGCAAGTCAGGGCATTGCAAAGCGATGTCGGCGACGAGATGTTTGATGAAGTCGTTAAAATTTTTGACATTGAAACGCGCGGGCTTCTTGGCGCGCTTGAGGGCAGTAAAACAGATTCTGAGCGCTCTAAAATTGCGCACGGTATTCGCGGAAGTGCGGTTAACTTTGGCATGTCCGATGTGGTTGAAGCCGCAAAACAGATCGAACAACAGCCCGAAGATGTTGCTCATGTTGCTACCCTGCGACAAGCCTATGACAGCACGATCGATGTGTTTCTAGCCAATCTTGGTGCCAAGCGCCTAAATCAGGAATTCGGCTAGCGCACCATCGTTGGTGATGTCGCGGTAGCCAAAACCACCCTGCTCCATCAACTCCGTAAGACGTTTGAAGCTGGATGGATCAGTGGTTTCGATACCAATCAAGACAGACCCAAAGTTGCGCGCCGACTTCTTGAGGTACTCAAATCGTGCAATGTCGTCACTGGGTCCAAGCATGTGAAGGAAGTCTTTCAAGGCGCCGGGTCGTTGGGGCATCCGAAGAATGTAGTACTTCTTCAAACCAGCCGATCGCTGCGCCCGCTCTTTCACTTCCGGTAGCCTTTCGAAATCGAAATTGCCGCCCGAAGCGATACAAACCACCCGTTTGCCACGAATTTCATCCGAAATGTCTTTAAGTGCATCAAGCGCCAACGCGCCCGCAGGTTCGAGCACGACACCTTCGGTATTCAACATATCTAACATGGTTGTACAAATACGGTCCTCGGCAATTCTGATGACGCGATCCAGCGGTGTGTCCTTTAGAACTTCAAACGTTGCATCGCCGATTTGCCCAACTGCCGCACCGTCAACAAAAGTATCAACATGATCCAGCGCAACCGGCATGCCCGCCTCAAGCGCGGCTGTTAGGTTTGCTCCACCTTCGGGTTCAACCAAGTACAAGTCAGCATCAGACCCCTGACTGTCCATGTAAGCAGTCACGCCAGATGAAAGACCACCGCCGCCCACAGGTAAGACAATCACGTCAGGCGCAGCACCAAGCTGTTGCATCATCTCAACTGCAACTGACGCCTGCCCCTCAATCACATCGGGGTCATCAAAGGGTGATAGAAAATGCGCGCCCTGTTCATCACAATAAGCGCGTGCGGCAGCCAAAGTACTGTCGAAATAATCACCAACCAACACAATCTCGATCGCATCCCCGCCGAAAATACGTGTTTTATCAATCTTCTGCTGCGGCGTTGTTACAGGCATAAATATCACACCGCGTCGCCCAAAATGCTTACATACATAAGCAACACCCTGAGCGTGATTTCCCGCACTCGCGGCCACAAACAACTGCTGATCCGGGGTCTGCGCCAAACACTTGCGCATCGCATTAAATGCACCGCGTATTTTATAACTGCGCACAGGCGTCAGATCTTCTCGCTTTAACCAGATATCAGCGTCGTACATTTCGCTAAGGTGCGCATTTCTTTGAAGTGGAGATGCATCGAACAAGGCACGCATTTCTGCCTCGGATGCTTTGGCTCTTTGTACAAAATCGGTCATGTGCATTCCCTCTGGTCGCGCCACCCTATCACAGAACAATGTTTCAGAAAGCAGCATCCCTTGCCGCAGGTAACAAAACGGATTATCCCGCCGCCATACGTGATCAGGAGAACGCCAATGTCTGCACCCAAAAAAGTCGTCCTTGCCTATTCAGGTGGCCTCGACACATCCATCATCTTGAAGTGGCTGCAGACAGAATATGGCTGCGAAGTGGTGACTTTCACTGCGGATTTGGGTCAAGGCGAAGAACTTGAGCCAGCGCGCGCCAAAGCTGAAATGATGGGCGCTTCTGACATCTACATTGAAGATGTTCGTGAAGAATTTGTTCGGGATTTCGTTTTCCCAATGTTCCGTGCCAATGCCGTTTACGAAGGTCTTTACCTGCTCGGCACCTCAATTGCGCGGCCACTGATCTCAAAGCGCCTTGTAGAGATTGCGGAAGAAACAGGCGCAGACGCGATTGCGCACGGCGCAACCGGCAAGGGCAATGACCAAGTTCGCTTCGAACTGGCTGCATACGCGCTGAACCCTGACATCAAAGTCATCGCTCCGTGGCGTGAGTGGGACTTGTCCAGCCGCACCAAACTAATCGACTTTGCCGAGAAAAACCAAATTCCAATTGCTAAAGACAAGCGCGGCGAAGCACCATTCAGCGTTGACGCAAACCTTCTCCACACCTCGTCTGAGGGCAAGGTTCTGGAAGACCCGGCCGTTGAAGCCCCCGATTATGTCTACCAACGCACGGTCCACCCAGAAGACGCGCCGGACACACCTGAATTCATCGAGATCGGCTTTGAAAAAGGTGACGCAGTAAGCATCAACGGCAAAGCAATGTCGCCTGCCGAAGTGCTGACCGAATTGAACACAATTGGTGGCCGCAACGGTGTTGGTCGCCTTGATCTGGTTGAGGGCCGTTTTGTGGGCATGAAGTCACGCGGCATCTACGAGACACCGGGCGGAACTGTTTTGCTTGAAGCACACCGCGGCATTGAGCAGATCACGCTGGACCGTGGCGAAGCGCACCTCAAAGACGAGCTGATGCCACGCTACGCAGAACTGATTTATAATGGTTTCTGGTTCAGCCCAGAGCGTGAAATGCTTCAAGCTGCAATCGACCACTCACAGCGTCACGTGACCGGAACTGTTAAGCTGAAGCTTTACAAAGGCTCTGTGCGCACAGTCGCACGCTGGTCTGATCACTCGCTTTACTCAGAAGCACACGTCACATTCGAAGATGACGCAGGCGCTTATGATCAAAAAGATGCAGCAGGCTTCATTCAACTGAATGCACTTCGCTTGAAACTTCTCGCCGCGCGCGACCGTCGTCTCAAGTAAGACATATCAATCAGGTTTGAGGCAGTGCTTTGACAGTGTCTCGTAAATTGGCAAAGCGCGCTCCAGCAGGGGCTCGTTTTCTTTTGTGACTTCGGGCAATGACCCCTCAGCACCAGAAAATCCAGTACTATTGTGCACAGCGCCGTACCAGTGATCCGCCCAGACCCCATCAAAATCTTTGGGGCCGCACGGCCACGAAAGCATCGCCTCGTCAAACGGAATGCCCAGCGCATCACAAAGTTTACCAAGCATTTGCCGCGGATCAGCACGAATATCGGCACTATCAATCACCACACCGCCAAACGTCTCAAACAACTCAAGTTGCTGCGCAAACCCAAGGTCGTCAAACGTGGGGCTTTCCCGTTTCGCCTGATAGCTGGCAATCACCCGCGCTGGATGTCGAATTAGAAAGGCATTCTTCACATCGCCAAGCCAGTCACGTGAAAACGTCGGCAACATATGATGTGTCATATGCTTTTCATACTGCAGCGTTTGAGGTTGGGTCAGCGCCATAAGCGCGTCCTGCGCGTTTGTTGGCTGGCTTGCCAATATTGCGTCCTGCATCGGATGAATCAAACCTGTTTGCGCTAAATAGGCGGCATACAACGGCTCATCAATCGCGATGCAATTGGACCGGTTTCCAAACGCATACATCATAGCCGTCGACAGGTTGCGTGGACCTGACCACATGGCGATACGCGTCATTGTTGATCGACCAATTTCTTATAAAGCTCGCGCAAGCGCATGGTCATAGGTCCCATCTCACCTGTCCCAATCTGGCGTCCGTCAATGTGACTAACCGGTGTTTGCGCGCCGAATGTACCCGTCAAAAACGCTTCATCCGCGCCGTACGTATCAACAAGTGAGTAATTGCGCTCAAATACGGGGATGTCATTGGCGCGACACAGATCAATCACCTTCTGGCGCGTGATGCCGTTCATGCAGTAATCGCCCGTGCTAGTCCAAACCGCACCTTTACGCACAATAAAAAAGTTGCAGGCGTTAGTCGTGTTCACAAAGCCATTAACATCCAACATCAACCCTTCATCAGCACCGGCTTTTTCAGCAGCGATACACGCAAGAATACAGTTCAGTTTGCTGTGCGAGTTCAATTTCGGATCTTGGGTCATTGGCAAGCCTCGCAGATGAGGCACGGTCGCCAGCTTGATTGGTCGCGGAATTTTGGGTTGTGAGTGCTCCATAATGATTACGAATGTCGGACCATTTTGACTTAGACTTGGATGCTGAAATGGCCGTGCCTTTGGACCCCTTGTAACCATAAGCCGCGCGTGGGCGTTCGTGGTCATCTCATTGGCAATGCGGGTCTGTTCCAGCGCAGTACGCACTTCTTCCCGAGTTTTACCGATATCTAGATCAATCGCTGTTGCGGCCTCAAACAGACGGTCCAAATGCTCATCTAGAAAGGCCCAAACACCGTTATAAAGACGCAACCCCTCCCAAACACCATCGCCCAGCATAAAGCCGCTGTCGTAAACGCTAACCACTGCCTCGGCTTTTGGCACAACACGGTCGTTCAAATAGATCAAAAGCGCTTCATTTCGGGCGTCTTCTTCGGCTTGGTGGGTTGTTACGTGCTCATTCATAATTTTGCATCCTGCACATCTTTAAGGTCGGGTATCACATCAGCCGTACCATGACGTGTCACCATGATCGCGGCTGCTTGAACGGCTAAATTCAGGGACTGCTCCAGCCCAAAGCCACGATCAAGCCCAGCCGCAAAGTATCCAGTAAACGTGTCACCCGCGCCCGTAGTATCAACTGCATCAACTTTGACCGCAGGCACATCAATCCTTCTGCCATTGTCATAAACTGTAACGCCGTCTGCGCCCTTGGTGATCAGCACCTGTACAATGCCCAACTCAGACACATCTTTGCCAGTTGCATCTTGGAGCTGGCCTGCCTCAACCTCGTTCAACACAAGAATATCGATCAGCCCATCAAGCGCCATAATTGCATCGGCCGAAAATGGCGCGGCAGCATACATCACCCGCAGACCAAGTTCTTTTGCAATTTTTGCCGCTTCATACTGACCATTGGTTTCATTCTGCGTTACGAAAATATCACCAGCATTCGCCTCACTCAGCGCAGAGCCAATGAGATTTTCAGGAATAACCCCATTTGCGCCTGAATAGAGTATGATTTGGTTCTCGCCGTCATCATCAACAGTGATAATCGCGTGGGCCGTTGGTTCATCCGCAACCGCAATAAAACGCGTATCCACACCGTACTCCAAAAGCCGGTCGCGCCATTTTGTACCGTCCTCACCCACAGCACCGATATGACAAACACGCGCCGCAGCGCGTGCCGCAGCCACAGACATGTTTGCGCCCTTGCCGCCCAGCCCAACAGTCAACGACCGAGAGGCCAACGTCTCTCCGGCAATGGGCAGCTTATCGACGCGGTAGGTATGGTCGGCGTTGATCGACCCCAAATTCCAAATGGTCATGCATCACCCCACGTTGCAGGCAGCAATAATTGCCATGTTCAAAATATCTGTCTCAGATGACACCGTCGAACAAATCTGGATCGGGTGATCAACGCCCGTCAGGATAGGCCCCAAAATAGTAGCCCCCGCCATCTCTTGCATCAACTTCACGCTGATAGACGCTGAGTGACGCGCAGGCACTACCAACACATTCGCAGGTCCAGTAAGTCGTGAGAACGGATAGCTTTTTTGTGCTTCCGCATTAAGCGCCACGTCAACAGCCATCTCACCCTCAAATTCGAAATCAACGCCCTTTTTTTCCAGCAACATAGGCGCCAAATGCATCTTCTCAGCGCGCTCTGACACCGGATAGCCAAAGGTAGAAAAGCTGACAAACGCTACGCGGGGTACCAAACCAAGTTGCCGCGCAACGCCCGCGCCTTTACTGGCAATGTCGGCCAAGTCAGCCTCGTTTGGCCATTCATGAACAACCGTATCACCGATCAAAACAATCCGCCCTTTGTGCAAAATGGCGGTAATGCCCGCCGCGCCGTCACCGGGGCCCAGATCAAACACATGGTTCATCAAATCCAGAACATGGGCAGATTTTCGTGTGGCACCGGAAACAAGTCCATCTCCGTGACCATGGGCAAGCATAAGTGCAGAAAACACGTGGCGGTCACGTGCAGCAAGGCGGTGCACATCAGATTGGTCAAACCCTTTGCGCTGCAAACGTTCATACAAGAATGATTTATACATCGGCAGGTGCGGAGAATTTTTGGCGTTCACCACCTCAAGCTCTCGGTAGGCATCGCCCATCCCTGCTGTAGTCAACAGGTCCTTAACATCAGCCTCACGTCCGACGACCAGCGCCTTGCCAAGGCCAGACCGCTGATACTGAACAGCAGCACGCAATACCCGTGGATCATCTCCTTCGGCGAAAATCATCCGCGCTTGCGCACGTTTTGCCCGCGCGTGAATGCCCCGCAAAATAGACGCGGTTGGGTCCATTCTTGATTTCAGATTAAGCGTGTACGCCTCCATATCCACTATCGGGCGGCGTGCTACACCGGTGTCCATACCTGCCTTCGCAACAGCAGGTGGGACCACATGGATCAAGCGTGGATCAAACGGTGTTGGAATGATGTAATCACGGCCAAATGTTAGCTTACGACCATATGCAACTGCGACCTCATCAGGCACATCTTCGCGGGCAAGTTCCGCCAGCGCACGCGCACAGGCAAGCTTCATTTCGTCATTAATCGCCCGGGCATGAATATCCAGCGCACCACGGAACAAGTATGGAAAGCCCAACACGTTGTTCACTTGGTTTGGGTAGTCACTGCGCCCCGTAGCAACGATCGCATCAACGCGCACTTCATGCGCTTCTTCAGGCGTGATTTCCGGATCAGGGTTTGCCATCGCAAAAATAACAGGGTTATCCGCCATTGATGCAACCATCTGCGGTGTAACAGCACCTTTTGCAGAAACACCCAAGAACACGTCACAACCAACCATTGCATCCTCAAGGCTGCGCGCATCAGTACGCGCGGCGTGTGCAGATTTCCATTGGTTCATGCCTTCGGTGCGGCCTTGGTAAATCACACCCTTTGTGTCGCACATAATGCAGTTGCCGTGCTTAGCGCCCATCGCCTTGATCAGCTCAAGACATGCGATGCCAGCAGCACCCGCACCATTCAAGACGATCTTCACGTCCTCAATCTTTTTACCAGATAGATGCAGCGCATTAATCAGACCCGCTGCACAAATCACCGCTGTCCCGTGCTGGTCGTCGTGAAAGACAGGGATATCCATCTCTTCCTTCAGACGCTGTTCAATGATGAAACACTCGGGCGCCTTGATGTCTTCAAGGTTAACACCGCCGAACGTAGGGCCCATCAGCTTCACAGCATTCACGAATGCATCCACGTCTTGGGTATCCAACTCAATGTCGATGCTGTTTACATCCGCAAACCGCTTAAACAGTACCGCTTTACCTTCCATCACGGGCTTACTTGCCAATGCGCCCAAATTCCCAAGGCCCAAAATCGCTGACCCATTGGAAATGACCGCCACCAAGTTGCCCTTGATCGTATAATCATACGCAGCTTCAGGCGAGTCCGCGATGGCCTGAACCGGCACAGCAACACCAGGTGAATACGCCAACGACAGGTCCCGCTGGGTGGTCATTGGAACAGTCGCGGAAATCTCAAATTTGCCCGGAGTTGGCTGTAAATGAAACGCTAACGCTTCGGCATCGGTGACTTTGGTGTTGGACATCGTTTTTAGGCCTTTGTTTTGATTACAGAAGTGATAGCGCTCTGGATTGACACAAACAACGGTTTTGGGGTTTCGGCGACTTCGCCCTGCGGTTAGTTTTCATAAACACCGTTTGACCTTGGGGGATCCGATGGCGGCGTCTGCGCACACAACCACACCGATGATGGCCCAATATCTTGGCATCAAAGAAGAATATCCTGACGCGCTGTTGTTCTATCGCATGGGCGATTTTTACGAGTTGTTCTTTGATGATGCGGTTCAAGCGGCCTCTGCTTTGGACATCGCACTTACCAAGCGCGGCAAACACAACGGTGAAGATATCCAGATGTGCGGTGTGCCGTTTCATGCAGCCGAAGGATACCTGCTGACACTTATACGCAAGGGGTTTCGCGTTGCCGTGGGCGAACAGCTTGAAAGCCCAGCCGAGGCGAAAAAGCGCGGCCATAAATCTGTCGTCAAGCGCGGTGTCGTGCGGCTAGTCACACCTGGGACATTGACTGAAGACAGCCTGCTAGAAGCGCGCCGCAATAATTTTCTCTGCGCCTATAACGAAGTTCGATCGGACGGTGCCATTGCTTGGGTCGATATTTCTACGGGCGAAGTGTGCGTTTTGTCATGCAAACGTTCACGCTTATCCCCTGAACTGGCGCGCTTGCTGCCTAAAGAAGTTCTCATCGCCGATGTAATTGAACGTGATTGTGCTGAAATAGTGTCTGATATTGGCGGTGCGCTCACGGTTCTTGGTGCATCAACTTTCGACAGCACACGGGGTAAAGAGCGACTAATGGAGGCGTTTGAGGTCGCATCTTTGGACGCGTTCGGCACCTTCAATCGCGCAGAACTTGGCGCACTTGGCGCCATTATTGATTATCTCGACATCACGCAGAAAGGGAACATGCCCCTACTGCAACGGCCCATTCGGGAAGACGAAGGAGGCTTGGTCCAGATCGATACCGCCACCCGCCGAAACCTTGAAATCACCACCAGCATGAACGGCGGGCGTGACGGCACATTGTTGCAAACCATCGACCGCACCGTAACGTCGGCAGGTGGGCGTCTGCTAGAGCGGCGTATCAACGCCCCTTCCCGTGATGTTATCCTGATCAATGACCGCTTGGATGCCGTTGCGCATTTTCTATCTGATCCATTGTTGCGTGACACGGTCCGAGAAGCGCTACGCAAATGCCCTGATATTGAACGCGCCCTGTCTCGCATCTCTCTGGACCGGTCTGGACCACGTGACCTTGCTGCTATTCGTAACGGGCTTCAGCAAGCAGAAGATCTTTTCACAAACCTGCCTGAAACAGGCCTACCCAGTGACATCAACACTGCACGCACAGCACTTAGCGGCCACGGCGAACTGGCCGCACTTCTGGATGACGCACTGATCGCTGAGCCACCACTCTTGGCGCGCGATGGCGGGTTCATCGCAGAAGGGTATGATGCTGAACTGGATGAAGCTCGCAAGCTTAACAACGAGGGCCGAAGCGTGATCGCGTCGATGCAAGCCGATTTTGCTGAGAAAACGGGCATCTCATCGCTCAAAATCAAGTACAACAATGTCTTGGGTTATTTCATTGAAACCACCGCTCTTCACGGCGAAAAAATGCTGTCTGCGCCTTGGTCTGAAACTTTCATCCACCGCCAAACCACAGCAAACGCAGTGCGTTTCACAACTGTGGAACTGTCTGATCTTGAAACGCGTATCCTGAATGCAGGCGGTCGTGCGCTTGAAATCGAAAAGCGGGTCTATTCCAGCCTAACTTCCGCTATTTTGGAAACCGCAGCGACAGTCTCCACCACATCGGCTGCACTTGCAGAACTGGACGTGTTTGCCGCGCTCGCCGATATTGCCAGCGGTGAAGGCTGGACCCGGCCCACCGTTGACACCTCTGGTGCATTTGAAATTGAACAGGGCCGCCACCCAGTTGTTGAAAGGTCGCTCAAAGCGCAAAACGCCGCGTTCGTGGCCAATGATTGCACGCTGACCAAATTGGAAAATACTGCTGCCGTTTGGTTGTTAACGGGTCCGAACATGGCAGGTAAATCTACGTTCCTGCGCCAGAACGCGCTGATTGCGCTGATGGCACAAATGGGATCGTTCGTACCCGCTGCCCGTGCGCATATCGGTGCCGTTTCACAGCTTTTCAGTCGCGTCGGGGCCTCGGATGATCTGGCGCGGGGCCGGTCAACCTTCATGGTTGAGATGGTCGAAACGGCAGCCATTTTGAACCAAGCTGATGACCGCGCCTTGGTTATTCTAGACGAGATTGGTCGCGGCACAGCAACCTATGACGGCCTATCAATTGCGTGGTCAACGCTGGAATATCTGCACGACCAAAACAAATGCCGCGCATTATTTGCGACCCATTACCATGAAATGACACAACTTGCGGACAAGATGGACGGCGTCAGCAATGCGACGGTCGCTGTGCGCGAACATGGCGGCGATGTCATCTTTTTACACGAAGTCCGAAAAGGCGCAGCAGACAGGTCTTACGGCGTGCAGGTCGCAAAACTCGCAGGACTGCCGCCAATGGTCATCGCCCGCGCACAATCGGTTTTGGAAGCGCTTGAAAAAGGTGAACACGAAGGAACAGCGGGCCAAAAGGCTATCGTTGATGACTTGCCTCTTTTCTCTGCAACACCTGCCAGCCCAGCGCTTACAAAAGAAAAAGCCAACGCAGTTGAAGCCGCGTTGGCTGAAATTCTACCAGATGAGATGTCCCCAAGGGACGCGCTAGACGCCCTTTACCAACTCAAAGCGTTGACTAAGCCGGCGTAGAAGAAACACCAACTTGCGCGGGACGCAACAAACGATCGTGCAGCATAAAGCCCTCGGCCATTACCTGAATGATGTCACCGGCTTTGGTGCCCGGCACGGGCGCTTCAAACATCGCCTCATGGTTTTGCGGATCAAACCGGTCTCCGACTTCAGGTGAAATCACAACGATACCGTGCTTGCCAAAGACGCTGATCAACTCACGCATCGTCAGCTCAATACCTTCAAGCAGCGCTTTGTTCGCCTCGCGCTGTTCGTCAGTCACGGTTTCCAACGCACGCTTCATGTTGTCATAAACCGGCAACATGTCCCGCGACAGTTTTGAACCGCCGTAATTCTCAGCTTCGCGACGATCACGATCCGAACGCTTGCGCGCATTTTCAGCATCAGCCAGCGCACGCATGAAACGATCGCGATAGTCATCACGCTCAGCCTTCAACGCATCAAGCTCCAACTCTTCGTCAGAGAAATCGACATCCGCCTCTTGATCCAGCTCCGCCTCAGCTTCTGCCAAATCATCGAGGAAGTTAGTTGGTTCCTGTTCTGCCATATCTTTACCCTTTATCCGCGGTCGGCCATCAATTTCCCGATTAATTGGGCAGTGTAATCAACGATCGGGACAATACGTCCGTAGTTCAATCGCGTCGGGCCAATGACCCCCACAGCACCAATAATCTTTCGGTCAGCGTTCATATAAGGAGAAACCACCAAAGAGGAACCCGAAAGTGAAAAAAGCTTGTTCTCAGAGCCAATAAAAATACGCACGCCTTCGCCTTCGTCGGTCAACTCAAGAAACTCGGCAATATCACGCTTGCGTTCAAGATCATCAAACAACGTTTTTATGCGATCCAACTCCGCAGGATCACCACCCTCGTTAATCAAATTGGACCGCCCGCGCACAATAAGACGCTCGCTTGCCGTACCTTCATTCTCCCAAAGCGCCAGCCCGCTTTCGACCATATCCTTGGCCAGCGTATCAATCTCTTGGCGGCGCTTTAAAATCTCGCCGCTCACGACGCGCTGTAACTCTGAAACTGTCCTACCTTCGGCAACGGCATTTAGAAAGTTGGCAGCTTCTCTCATCGAAGAAGGCGTCTGGCCCATCGGCGGTGTGAACACGCGATTTTCCACCTGACCGTCCGCAAACACAAGCACCACCAAAGCCCGATCAGGACCAAGTGAGACAAACTCAATATGCTTGATCGGCGCTTCGGTTTTTGGGGTCAAAACCAGCGATGCGCCCTGAGTTAGACCCGAAAGGGCCCCACCAACGCGGTCCATCAGTCCAGGCACCCCGTCCGAATTAGACGACATGGTATTCTGCAAATGGTCGCGGTCCACCGCATCAAGATCACGGACCTCAAGCAAACCATCCACAAACATTCGCAAACCTATTTGCGTCGGCACACGGCCCGCAGAAATATGCGGACTATCCAACAAACCAAGATGCTCAAGGTCTTGCATAACATTACGAATGGTCGCCGCACTTACCTTTTCCGACATTTCCCGCGTCAGCGTGCGCGACCCAACAGGATCGCCACTCTCAAGATACGACTGCACAACGCGGCGAAACACTTCGCGCGACCGGTCGTTCATATTGTCAAAGGGGCTCTCGATCTCTGTCATAGACGGTAATTTGATCCCCCCCACCCAATGTTGCAAGGGGTTGCGTTCAGTTTGCCACCATGTGATCCAATCTCCAGAAAAACAAAGGATGATATGATGCGCCCCTCCAACCGTGCACTTGATGAAATGCGGTCTATTGAGATCGAAACCAACGTGACCCGCCACGCGGAAGGCAGCTGCCTGATCAAAGTCGGCGATACCCACGTGCTGTGCACCGCATCTGTTGACGAGCGCGTCCCCCCCTTCATCAAAGGATCTGGCCTTGGTTGGGTCACTGCAGAATACGGTATGCTGCCCCGTGCAACACACACACGTATGCGCCGCGAAGCCAAAAACGGACAATCCGGACGCACCCAAGAAATTCAACGCCTGATTGGTCGCAGCCTCCGCGCTGGTGTTGACCGCGTCGCTATGGGCGAACGTCAAATCACAGTGGACTGCGACGTTATCCAAGCGGACGGCGGCACGCGCTGTGCCTCAATCACAGGTGGTTGGGTTGCACTATCATTGGCTGTCCAAAAACTGATGAAAGCAGGCGACATCAAAACAAACCCGCTCATCAGCCCCGTCTCTGCAATAAGCTGTGGCATCTACGCGGGCCAGCCCGTTCTTGATCTGGACTACCCCGAAGACAGCGAAGCAGGTGTCGACGGTAACTTTGTCATGACTGGCGACGCTGGTCTGATCGAAATCCAGATGTCTGCTGAGGGCTCAATCTTCAGCCGTACACAAATGGATCAACTTCTTGACCTTGCGATCAAAGGAAGCGCTGAGCTGACCAAAGCCCAACTAGCGGCGGTAGGTGCATAAATGCGCAAACTCACCGAACCCAAGATCGTCCTCGCCAGCCATAACGCAGGAAAACTGCGCGAAATCTCTGAACTGCTGAAACCTTTTGGCATCGAAGTGATCTCGGCGGGCGAGCTTGGGCTTGATGAGCCAGAAGAAACAGAAAGCACTTTCCACGGAAACGCCCGCATCAAAGCGCATTATGCCGCGAAAAAAGCGGGCCATGCGGCGCTTTCAGATGACAGCGGCATTACAGTTGACGGCCTTGATGGCGCACCGGGCGTCTACACCGCAGACTGGGCCGAAACGCCACGTGGCCGCGACTTCCCCCTCGCAATGAGCAAAGTCTGGAACGCACTTGAAGAACGCGACGCAGAATACCCGCGCCTCGCCGCCTTTAACTGCACGCTCTGCATCGCTTGGCCGGACGGGCACGACGAAATCTTTGACGGCATCGTTAAAGGCGAAGTCGTCTGGCCAATGCGTGGCGACCACGGGTTTGGCTTTGACCCCATGTTCCAACCCCTTGGCCATTCTGAAACATTCGGCGAAATGGATCCTGCGCAAAAACACGCCATGTCACACCGCGCCGATGCATTCGCAAAACTGATCGCAGGCAGCCTTGACTGAAGACTGGCAAAATGGCGGGTTCGGCCTTTACATTCATTGGCCCTTTTGCAGCGCAAAATGCCCGTACTGTGATTTCAACTCATACGTTGCGGATACAATAGACGAAAACCGCTGGGTTAGAGCCTACATTGCGGAAATTGAACGTACAGCTTCACTGACACAAGGGCGGGTGCTTAACTCGATCTTCTTTGGCGGCGGCACCCCCAGTTTGATGTCGGTTTCCGCCATTGAACAGATCATCACAACCGTGCGCGCCAATTGGTCATGCGCAAATACAATCGAAATCACGATGGAAGCGAACCCAACTTCCGTCGAAGCAGGCCGTTTCGTCGGTTACAAAGATGCAGGTGTG
This sequence comes from Thalassobium sp., assembly GCA_024640765.1. Classification (GTDB taxonomy): domain Bacteria; phylum Pseudomonadota; class Alphaproteobacteria; order Rhodobacterales; family Rhodobacteraceae; genus Nereida. The sequence goes on from JAHEEK010000003.1 coordinate 77,450, forward strand.
AACCGTATTTCAGTTGGCATTCAAAGCCTCAACGATGACGATCTCAAACGCCTCGGCCGTCTTCATACAGTTCGCGAAGGCATCCAAGCCTTTGAGCTTGCGTCAAAAACCTTTGAAAAGTGTAGCTTTGACTTGATCTATAGCCGTCAAAATCAAACACTCACTGATTGGCAAGCTGAACTGAAAGAGGCACTCGCAATCGCTGCTGGCCACCTTTCAATGTACCAACTTACGATTGAGCCAAATACAGCCTTTGGAGATCGTTATGAAAAAGGCCTGCTAAAGGGATTGCCGACCGAAGACACAGAAGCAGACATGTATTTTGCAACGCAGGAAATCGCAGCAACCGCAGGATATATGTCATATGAAGTGTCTAATTATGCCAAATCGGACCATGAAAGCGCCCACAACCTGATCTATTGGCGCTACGGCGATTACATCGGCATCGGCCCTGGCGCACATGGACGGGTAACTCTTAGCGGGACCCGCCACGCAATAGAAACAGAGTTAAGCCCTTTAAATTGGCTCAAATTAGTTGAACAAAACGCAACAGGCGAGACGACGACGGCCCCGCTATCACGCGAAGAGCAAGGAACAGAATTTCTACTGATGGGCCTGCGATTGGCGGAAGGCGTCTCGCCAACCCGCTACCGTGAAATATCGGGTCTAATACTGCCAAAAACCGCAATCAGCCACCTAGCGGACCTTGGTTTGATCGCAGCGAACGAAGACACGTTAGCGGTGACCCCCAAGGGACGACCACTGATTAACGGCATCCTGCGCGAATTGCTCGCTGATTAGCCCGCAAGCAATCTGCAAAGGTCATCTAGCTGCTCTAAGTCTTTGTATTTAATCACGATTTGGCCACCATCGTTCCCAGAATTGTGGGAAATCGAAACGCCCATCCGCAACTGGGCCGACAATTCACCTTCAAGCGCAAGCGTATCAGCGTCTTTATCACTAGAGCCACCGCTGCGCCCACCACTCGAACCGCCAGATTTTCCCGTGTTAGAGCCGTTTTTGACCAACTCTTCGGTCTGTCGAACAGACAATCCCTTTGCGATAACAGTCTGTGCAATCTTACTTGGATTATCCGCGCTAATCATTGCGCGTGCATGACCCATGCTCAACGCACCAACTACTACTTTGTCTTGCACATCGTCAGGAAGGGTCAACAAGCGCAACAAGTTAGTAATGTGCGACCGGCTTTTCCCCATCGCTTTGGCAACTGCGTCTTGTGTGTGTCCATGTCTTTGGATCAATTGGTTGTAGGCTAAAGCCTCTTCAACTGCGTTCAGATCGGCGCGCTGAATATTCTCGATGATACCCAGCTCGAGTACTTCGGTGTCGTTGAAGTCCCGTACGATTACGGGCACCTCATGTATTTGCGCCCGCGCAGCAGCGCGCCAACGCCGCTCACCCGCAACAATCTGATAAGCACCTTTCTGCCCTGTGGTATCCGGACGGACGATCAGCGGCTGAATAATCCCTTTCTCACGAAGCGAACTTGCCAACTCATCCAAATCACCCTCATCAAACGATTTCCGCGGCTGGTCAGGGTTCGGAAAAATTAGATCAATTGACACTAACGTGGTGCTTTTCACCACATCCTCCGACGGAGCTTCTAACTGCGTAGGCACATCAGCCATCAAAGCAGACAACCCACGGCCCAATCCGCGACCCTTGTTTGGTGACTTACTCATGATCTAAACTCCTTCTTGAGCGCGCCGCCGACGCAAAAATTCCTTGGCCACCGCACGATACGCCTGACTCCCGCTCGAACGCGGGTCATATTCCAAAACAGATTGCGCATAGGATGGCGCTTCACTTACACGTACATTCCGCGGAATAACCGTTTTGAAAACAAGATCTTTCAACACTTCCCTGGCATCACTTTCGACCTGCTGGGCCAGATTATTCCGCTGGTCATGCATTGTCATCACAACACCCTCGATCCGCAACGCGGGGTTTGCTGCCTCACGAACTTCACGGATGGTAATCATCAGTTGAGATAATCCCTCAAGCGCGAAAAACTCACTTTGTAGCGGCACAAGAATGCTATGTGCTGCGACCATTGCATTAACAGTCAGCAAATTGAGCGAGGGCGGACAATCAATGATGACATAGTCATAACCAAGCGCAGTCATATCGACAGACCGCAACACGTCCCGCAGCAAAAAACTACGCTTTTCATTAGAAATAAGCTCAATATCGGCGGAACTTAAATCAATTGTCGACGCGACAATATCAAGGTTTTCAACAGCCGTCGGAACAATAACCTCGTCAATCGGCGCATTTGAAACAAGCAGATCATACACCGTCTGGGTCGCTTCTTCTTTTTTCACCCCAAGGCCCGTTGTCGCGTTTCCTTGTGGATCAAGATCGATCAGCAAAACCGATAGGTGCAGTTCAGACAGTCCTGCGGCAAGGTTAATCGCGGTCGTCGTTTTACCAACCCCACCCTTTTGATTGGCAATGGCAATAATCTTTGCAGGATCGATATTATGCACGTTTCAAAGCCTTAATTTTTACCAATTTCGCCTCGGAATCGGTTTTGCTTGGGACCAAATCTGACTCAAACGACCACTTATCCCGCACAACTGCAAGCTCCGCTTCAACCGTACGCCCTTTTAAGAACAAATATTCTGTATCAGTGTGCCCGTGGGGATGAGCCCAATCAAGCAGCACATCAAGGCTTGCGAGAGCTCGGGCTGTTATCACATCCGCAGAAATCGGTTCAAGTGTTTCTATCCGCGCCGTTTCAACCCGAGCATTTAAGGAAAGCTCACGAATACACGTGCGAAGAAATGCACACTTTCGGGCATCACTTTCCACCAAAACCGTAATTCTTTGGGGCGCGGCCTGAAGATTATAAATGGCGATCACAATACCAGGTAGACCGCCACCACTTCCCAGGTCTGCTACTGTTTGCGTAATTTCACTGATATGACTGCATATCTGCACACTATCGTTGATATGGCGGTCTGACAAAGATTCCAAAGTTGTCGGTGAGACAAGATTGATCTTCGGATTCCACTTACGAATAAGCGCTTCATACGCCTGCAACCGTTCTGATGTTTCACGTGAAACATCCATTACGCAATCGACTTTCGCTGACTACTTTTAGCAATCGCCATTAGGATCGATAGACATGCTGGCGTCATACCATCAATCTTTGCTGCCTTTGCAATCGTCTCTGGCTTTGCCTTCAAAAGCTTATTTTGCATCTCATTAGAAATGCCGCTAACGTCAGTATAATCAAAATCAACATCCAGTGCGGTCTGTTCATCCTTTTTTAGGCCTTCTGCGTCTCTGTCTTGCCGCGCAATATAGTGTGCATACATCGCATCGTTAGAAAGCTGGAGCTGAATATCTGGATCGATACTGTCTACTGCCGGCGCCAACTTTGCGGCACACTTCATATCAAACCCATTCATGGACAAAAGATCAAACAAAGTACGTTTGGTTCCATCTTGGTTAATTTTCACGCCTGTTTCCGCAACTTGCTTCGGCGTAAAGATCTTTGCAGTCAGAATATCCATCCCAACATCAATGGAGCGTTTTTTCTCATCATAATAGGCCCAACGGACCTGTGAAATCAGGCCAAGCTCGTTACCAAATTCTGTTAACCTTTGATCAGCATTGTCAGCCCTTAGCGAAAGGCGATACTCCGCACGAGATGTAAACATTCTATAGGGCTCCAGAACGCCCCTACTCGTTAAATCATCTATCATGACGCCGACATAAGACGTTCTACGGCTGAAAATTACTGGCTCTCTATCCAAAACACTAAGGCCAGCGTTTAGGCCTGCTACAAGCCCCTGTGCTGCAGCCTCTTCATATCCTGTAGTTCCATTAATCTGGCCTGCAAAATACAGACCGATTACGTTCTTCAATTCGAGCGTCTGCTTAAGCGCCCGAGGATCCACATAATCATACTCAATAGCGTAACCGAGCTGGTGTATTTTCGCGCTCTCAAGGCCCTTAATGGATCTTATGTACTGATACTGAACATCCTCAGGCAACGACGTAGAAATACCGTTTGGGTAAATCCAGTCACTACTCAAACTTTCTGGCTCAAGGAAAATCTGGTGAGATGTTTTGTCTGCAAAACGAACAACTTTATCTTCAATAGAGGGACAATACCGCGGGCCAACACCATCAATGTGTCCACCATACATCGCTGATTTATCGAGGTTCTTCGTAATTATTTCGTGTGTGTGTTCGTTTGTGTGAGTGATGGCGCAACTAACCTGTTGAGCGGAAACATCTTTTGTCAGAAAAGAGAAAAAGGCAGGGGCGTCATCCCCAGGCTGTACTTCCAACCCCTCAAAATTAATCGATCCCTTAGCAATTCGCGGGGGTGTACCTGTTTTTAGACGTCCAATAGGAAGCCCCAGATTTAAAATACGATCAGCGAGCTTAGTTGAAGCATTCTCTCCCATTCGGCCAGCGCTGTGGGAAACGTCACCAATATGCACTTTCCCATTCAGGAAAGTCCCGGTTGTCAGAATTACCTTTTGCGCAGTGATTTCGGATCCGTCACCGAGAACCACGCCCTTGACAATATCGCCCTCCATGGTGAGGTCAGCGACTTCACCTATTATGATTTCGAGGTTTGATGTGTTCCGTAACTCATGCCTCATAAGCTCCCCATAAAGAAGCCGGTCGACTTGGGCACGTGGACCTTGGACTGCTGGTCCTTTTCGACGGTTTAACAAGCGAAATTGGATGCCAGCTTCATCCGAAAGCCGCCCAAGAATACCGTCAAGCGCATCTATTTCGCGTACAAGATGACCCTTACCCAGACCACCGACTGCGGGATTGCAAGACATCGCACCGATGCCAGCCTCAGTCATTGTAATAAGCGCTGTTGAAACACCTAGCCGCGCAGAAGTTGCTGCAGCTTCAGCACCTGCGTGACCTGCGCCGATTACAATTACGTCAAAATGTTTCACGTGAAACACTCCTTACTTTCCAAGACAGAACGACGAAAACACTTTATCCAGCACATCTTCAACATCAACGTGACCGATTAATTGATCAAGTTGTCGTGTTGCTGCGCGTAAATCATCTGCGACCAACTCAACTTCTTGTCCATTTCCCAAGCCAAAAAGCGCTGTATCCAAATAGCCCACGGCGTTCGTAATCGCAATCCCGTGCCGTTCTAACGTGGCGACTCCTACCCTTGAAACGCGGTCGCTTAAAACCTTTCCGATATGATTAAGGGTGCGGTCGATGCCGTGGCCAGTCTTTCCCGACAAACCATTATCGTATACGCCTTCATCATCTTTCGCCGTCACGATCAGATCATCAGCCGTCATATCGACTGGCTCAACATCATCATTAGCCATCTTGAGCCAAATGCGAAGATCAGCGGACGCCGCGCGATCCAAAGCACGTTCAACACCTATTTTTTCAACACTATCGTCAGTGGCGCGAATGCCAGCAGTATCAAGAACTCGGACTGAATGACCCCGCAGGTCAAGATCAACCTCTAACACGTCGCGCGTGGTACCGGCCACATCCGTAACGATAGCAACATCACGTCTAGCTAACGCATTGATAAATGTAGATTTTCCAGCATTTGGTTGACCAATGATGGCAACCTCAAACCCTGATCTTATACGCTCGGAAACAACTGTGCCGCTGGCCTGTGCCTCAAGCTCAGCACGCAATGGCAGTAATATCTCGGACACCTCAGGGAATACATCCACGGGAACTTCTTCGTCAGCAAAATCAATTGTCGCTTGAAGCAACGCGCCCGCGTGAATTAGCTTTGCACGCCAATCGGCTACAGCTGTTTTCAAATGTCCATTCAACAGTTTACGCGCTTGGATTGCTTGGCTTTCTGTCTCTGCGTCAATCAGATCAGCAAGGCCTTCAACTTCCTCAAGCGTCATTCGGCCATTAATCAAAGCGCGGCGAGTAAACTCACCCGGTTCGGCCATGCGCATGTTTGGAAACTGAGAAAGGGTTAAAATCGCTTCTTTTTGGATGGCGGGGCTACCATGAAGGTGCAGCTCTACGGTTTCTTCGCCTGTAAAGCTTGCTCCTTTGGCGAAACCCAAAACAAGCGGCGTATCAATTACCTCACCGCCTATTTTATTGAAATCCGCCAAATAGGGCGTCCGCCGATCTGCATCAATTCTAGGCATAACAGGCTTTAAGGCGTCAAAGACACCCTGCCCCGACAGCCGTAGCACACTGACACCAGCACGGCCGATAGCCGTCGCAAAGGCGAAAATAATGTCCATTATTCAGCCTCCTTTCTGCAGCGGGTGTTAGCCGTTCATTGAGTCGAAGAAGTCTGCGTTACTCTTTGTTTGCTTAAGTTTTGACAGCAAGAATTCGATGGCGTCCGTCGTTCCCATTGGGTTCAAAATACGGCGCAGCACGTAGGTTTTCTGCAGATCAACTTTATCAATCAACAGATCTTCCTTACGTGTGCCTGACTTCAGAATATCCATCGCTGGGAAGACGCGTTTATCTGCGACTTTACGATCAAGCACGATTTCAGAGTTACCTGTGCCTTTGAATTCTTCAAAGATCACTTCGTCCATACGCGAACCAGTATCGATCAAGGCCGTTGAGATAATGGTCAAAGAGCCACCTTCTTCGATATTCCGCGCAGCACCGAAGAACCGTTTAGGGCGTTGAAGCGCGTTGGCATCCACACCACCGGTCAAAACCTTACCAGAGGAAGGAACAACGGTGTTGAACGCGCGGCCAAGACGGGTGATCGAATCGAGAAGGATCACAACGTCGCGTTTATGCTCAACAAGGCGTTTTGCCTTTTCAATAACCATCTCTGACACAGCCACGTGACGCGTTGCAGGTTCGTCGAACGTTGAGGAAACAACCTCGCCCTTCACAGAACGTTGCATGTCCGTGACTTCTTCTGGACGTTCATCGATCAAAAGGACGATCAGATAGCATTCTGGGTGGTTTTTCTCGATGCTGGTGGCGATATTTTGGAGCAGAACCGTTTTACCAGTGCGCGGAGGCGCCACGATCAACGAACGTTGGCCCTTACCAATTGGCGCAACCAAGTCAATAATCCGCGCAGAGCGATCTTTGCTAACTGTTGGGTCCTCGAGTTCCATTTTCAGACGCTCATCAGGATAGAGCGGTGTCAGGTTTTCAAATGCAACTTTGTGGCGCGCTTTTTCGGGCTCTTCAAAGTTGATTTGTTGAATGCTTGTCAGTGCAAAATAACGCTCGTTATCGCCAGGGGCGCGCATGACGCCTGTAATCGTATCACCGGTACGTAGCGAATATTGGCGGATCATGTCAGGTGAGACGTAAATATCGTCAGGACCCGGCAGATAATTAGCCTCAGTTGAGCGGAGAAAGCCAAATCCGTCCTGAAGCACTTCCATGACGCCGTCGCCGCTGATTTCCCAGCCATCTTCCGCCCGCTCCTTCAGGATCGAGAACATCATATCCCCTTTGCGCATCGTGGATGCGTTTTCGATCTCAAGCTCTTCAGCTAAAGACAGGAGGTTTTTGGGGCTTTGAGCTTTCAGCTCAGCCAATGACAGACGCTCTTGGGTCATACTTTCACCGTCATGCGTTAGAACGCATTATTTTAAAGGAGTTAAAGTGTTCGGATGAACACCTAAGCCGTAGCTAACATGAATGGGTTAGTCAAACTTCGATTTTAGAGGTTCAATGTTTCTTCTAATAATAAGAAAGATTAAAAAATCGATGATGATGAAGCGTTAAGAAAATCTGTGGATTACTTTTTATCCAATTCTTTATCCACAGTGTATCGGTCGATTTACACGTAGATATATTTAGATAGTTGTTTTGAATCAATACGTTGAGCATATCTTTACGTCTTGTTAATCAACGCAAAGCAAAGATATTCACAGCTTAGCTTCGACACATTTATCCTTTTCACAGGCGTATAAAATCGGCAAATTGTCGTGGAATTGTGCCGTGTCCTGCTGTGATGGGAATGGCGCTGAAATCTCACGGTGACTGTCCTTAAGGCATTCATTGATTTGTCCAAAAGGTTATCCACATCTCTTTTTCACTTACACTCGCTTCGTCCTCGAAAATTCGGGCTCAGCTGCTCGAAAATACGGGCATTCCTATAACGATTCGACCTATGCCTATTGATGAGGAGCTGATCAAAGGCGCAATGGTTGCCGAACGTGCGCCCCCACGGGATGTCGCGGATGCGCTGGCTGAAATGAAAGCGCGGCGACTGTCAGATAAAGGACATGAGGGGCCGATTTTGGGCTGTGATCAGGTTCTGGACTTTAAAGGCGCTATTTATTCAAAGCCGACCTCACCCGAAGATGCGGGTGCGCAGTTGCGGGCATTGTCAGCGCAGGTTCATTATTTGCATACGGCGGCTTGTTTATATCAGGATGGCAAACCCGCGTGGCGGCATGTTTCACGTGTAACGTTGCGCATGCGCCAATTGAGTGACGCCTATATTGATGCCTACGTTGAGCGGAATTGGGATGATATTCAGCATACGGTTGGTTGTTACATGCTTGAGGCAGAAGGCGCGCGACTGTTCTCTCAGGTGCAGGGCGATTATTTTGCGGTGTTAGGCCTGCCTTTGGTGGAGCTTTTGTCGTTCTTAACCTTGCGCGGAGATATTGACGGATGAGTGGAAAACTATGGCTTGCAGGTGTGATTGGGCATCCAATTTCGCATTCAAAATCACCGCGTTTGCATGGGCATTGGCTAAAGCGTTACGGGATTGATGGGCATTATATTCCGATGAACGTCGCACCGGATGATTTGGCGCGTACGATCGAATTGCTCCCCCGGCTTGGGTTTGCAGGGATTAACGTAACGTTACCACATAAAGAGGCTGTGATGGCTTTGTGTGATGAAATTACACCCCGCGCTAAGGCTGTTGGCGCCGTTAATACTGTTATTTTTCAAGAAGATGGCAGTGTTTTGGGTGATAACACTGATGGCTACGGTTTTATGGCCAACCTGTACGCTGGCGCGCCTAACTGGCGGGCTGATACGGGTCCAGCGGCGGTTCTGGGCGCTGGTGGGGCGGCACGTGGTGTTGTCGCGGCATTACTTGATGCTAATGCGCCACAGATCATTTTGAGCAACCGAACTGCTGAGCGGGCTACTGCGCTTCAGTCAGAATTTGGCACACGGGTTGTGGTTTCTGCGTGGGATGACGTTGGTGATGCCATCAAGGGCGCGAACCTGCTGGTAAACACAACCTCGCTTGGGATGGATGGACAACCCGCCCTGCCGGTTTCGCTTGATCATTTGGGTTCTGAAACGCTTGTGACAGATATTGTCTACGCCCCTCTGAAAACCCAACTTTTGATTGATGCAACTGCGCGTGGGTGCGCTGTTGTTGATGGGCTTGGGATGCTGTTGCATCAAGCCGCCCCCGGTTTTGAGGCGTGGTTTAGTCAAAAACCGATTGTGGATGACGAACTGCGCGACGCTGTTTTGTCATGACATTTGTAATAGGCCTTACGGGCTCAATCGGGATGGGCAAATCGACCACGGCGAAGATGTTTGCCAAGCGGTATATACCCGTGTGGGATGCGGATGCGGCGGTGCACCGGATTTATCAAAGCGGCGGTGGTGAATTGGCGACCGCGTTCCCGCAAGCGGTGAGAAATGGGATGATAGAGCGTGAACTATTACTCGAGATCATCCATCAAGATCAGACAGCATTAGCAAAGATTGAGGCGATCATTCATCCGCAAGTTGCCGCCGACCGCGCGCGATTTATTGAGGCTTCCAAGAGTGAGATCGTGCTGGTAGATGTGCCTTTGCTTTTTGAAACAGGTGCCGATGATAGTGTCGATGCGATTGTTGTTGTAAGCGCGCCAAGTGACGTTCAGCGAGATCGTGTTTTAGCGCGCGACGGCATGACAGAAACGCTTTTCGACACTATCCTATCAAAACAAATCCCAGATGCAGAAAAGCGCGCAAAAGCGGATTACGTTATTGAGACAACTTCGCTAGACGCTGCTGAGGCCGCTGTTGATGCGATTTTGGCCAAGATTAAGCGGGAGTTAAGCGATGCGTGAGATCGTTTTAGATACGGAAACCACTGGTTTTGAGCCTGCTGAGGGCGACCGCATTGTTGAAATTGGTGCGGTAGAACTGTGGAACCACATGCCGACGGGTAAGACCTATCACCAGTATATCAATCCGGAACGCCCAATGTCCCACGGGGCGTTTGAGGTGCACGGGCTCGGCGATGATTTTCTGCGCGATAAGCCAGTTTTCAGGGATATTGCGCAGGATTTTGTTGATTTTGTCGGTACCGATGTGATGGTTATTCATAACGCGGCGTTTGATATGAAGTTCTTGAACGCAGAGTTGAGTTGGCTTGGGCGCCCTGCTCTACCGATGTCGCAATCGCTTGATACGCTGGCAATTGCACGTAAGCGTTTCCCAGGCTCGCCTGCTTCGCTTGATGCGCTGTGCCGCCGTTTCAACATCGATAACTCGTCGCGGACTTTGCACGGAGCGCTGCTTGATAGTGAAATTTTGGCGGAAGTTTATCTTGAACTTATCGGCGGCAAGCAGCCGGATTTCGCACTAAGTACCAAATCAAACAATACGTCTTCGGATCAAGCCGCTGAATGGCGTCCTTCACGACGCCCGACGCCGTTGCCATCACGGCTAACCGAAAAAGAAAACGCCGCCCACGCCGAATTTCTCGACAATATGGGCGGCGCAGTGCTTTGGCGGTCTGAGACTTAGGTTATTAAGAAACAGTCGCGTTCTTTGCTTCTGCTTCAGCGCGGCGTGTAAGCTCTGCGCGGTAAAGCTGAAGGAAATCAATGGTTTCAAGGTTAAGTGGCGGGAAGCCACCGTCACGAGTGACGTCGCTAACAACACGGCGCACAAACGGGAACAGCATCCGTGGGCATTCGATCAGCAAGAACGGGTGAAGCTGGTCTTCTGGCACGTTCTCGATTTGAAAAACGCCGCCGTACTCAAGCTCCATCAAGAACAATGCGGCTTCGGAAGCTTTGTCATTTGATTTGATCAGCAGTTTAATGATGACCTCAAACTGGTTCTCAACAGTACGCTTTTTTGCGTCGATGTTCACTTGAACGGAAACGTCTGGGGTTACATCGCCTGCGCCGCCTTTTTGAACGAGAATGTTCTCAAATGACATGTCGCGGATGTATTGCGCCAGCACGGACATTTTGATGCCTGCGGGTGCTTCTTGTGCGGGGGTTTCGTCAGCCATGGGGCATCTCCAATTAACTTATACTCGCAGTTTCGTAACAGGTCGGGGCAGAGGCCTCAATCCGTTAGTGTTTGGTCCACCCTGACAGTCCAGAAGGTTGATTTGCAGGTGGGGGCACCTCCTCAAAGTCACCATCAATGGTTGTTCCGCTTGCTGTGATCTGGTGGGGCTGACGGGTCCTGCCGTTTGAAAAGCTTTGTACTTTGATCCGCGATTTGAGTGCGGCAAATACAGATGTGCGCACAGCGGGAATGAGAAGGGCAAAGCCAACTGCATCAGTGAAAAAGCCGGGTGTAAGCAGGAGCGCGCCAGAGAACAGGATCATCGCGCCGTGGGCCAGCGGTTCTGTAGGGTCGTTAAGGTTTTCAAAGCTGCCGCGGACTTGTGACAGAGCAAGCGCGCCTTGTTGCCGCACCAATGCGGTTCCCAGAAGTGCTGTGATGACCACGATAAGCAATGTTGGCCAAAGGCCAAGCCAGCCACCGATCTGAATAAACAGGCCAATTTCGATCAGCGGCACCGCTAGAAATGCCAAAAAGAGCCACATGGTTAAGATCCTTTTCATAACTTTACGCCAAGACCACAAACTAGGTGCGGTGAGTGGACTTGATCCTATGCCTGCCCTACATAAGTGCGAGTTAAGTAATTTTCCACGCCCCCAACGCCAGAGGCCTTCATGAACAGCTCACTCGTCCAACTTTTGGTCCTTGCCGGTATTGCCATCTTTTTGGTTTTGCGTCTGAAAAACGTGCTTGGCACACGTGAGGGTTTTGAAAATCCACCAGAGGCTGTGCAAGATAGCACACCTGTGCGCCGTGAGTTTGAGGTGATCGAAGGCGGACCTGACCGTGATATCACGGATCATGCCGAAGAAGGCAGCGCCCAAGCCGATGCATTGGCACAAATGAAGGCTGCTGATCCAAGCTTTAGCGTGAACGAGTTTTTGGGCGGGGCCAGTGGTGCCTATGAGATGATCTTGATGGCGTTTGAGGCTGGCGATATGGACAGCATCAAAGGGTTCTTGTCGGATGATGTTTTCGAAAGTTTTGATGGTGTTGTCAAAATGCGCGAAGAGCAGGGGCTTTCCGTCGACGCCACTTTTGTTGGTGTCCGTGAGATGCGTTTGCAGGATGCGACGTACAATTCTTCTACAACCGAAGGTGAAGTGACGGTGAAATTCGTGGCTGAGCTTACTTCAGTTGTGACGAATGCTGAGGGTGAAGTGGTTGAAGGTAGCGCCAAAGAGATCAAACGCCAGAAAGACACATGGACGTTTGCACGCGTGATGTCGTCAGACGATCCAAACTGGCAACTGGTAGCGACTGGCGAATAAACGTAGATGGGCGCGGTAAATTTGAAGTGGCAAAGAAACCCAAAGGCTTAACTTCTGACGACCGCTCCATTTGGCAGCGGGTCGCGGAAACAGCTGTGCCAATTCAACACGCGCCCGTTAGTAGACCCGATGACAAAAAGCCCCCAAAGAAAATCCGTGCCGAGCAGCACCCCGCCATTTCGCACTTCAAGGTCGGTGCGTGGGCGGCCCCTTTGCCGCGAAAGCATGACATTCAAAAAGATATCAGGCAGCAGGTCGCAGAAGCCCCTGTAAACATGGATCGAAAGTCGTTTCAGAACCTGCGACGCGGCAAGCTAAAGCCTGAGGGACGGATTGACCTGCATGGGATGACGCTTGCAGAAGCCCACCCTGCCTTAATAGGGTTTGTGATGTCGTCTCATCGCGCTGGGAAGCGGTTGATTTTGGTCATCACAGGCAAAGGCAAACACAAGGACGAGGGTGGACCGATGCCTGTCCGCATGGGCGTTATTCGTCATCAGGTGCCTGAATGGCTGCGCATGGCGCCCGTTGCATCGCTTGTTTTGCAGGTCAGCGAAGCCCACTTAAAACACGGTGGTGGTGGCGCGTATTATGTTTACCTACGGCGCAAACGTTAAAGCACGTAGCGGCTAAGGTCTGTTGAACGAGACAGCTCGCCTAAGTGTTTCTCCACAAACGCAGCGTCCACAGTTATCTCATCACCACCGCGGTCAGATGCTGTGAAGGAAAGTTCTTCAAACACCCGCTCCAGCACAGTGTAAAGCCTGCGCGCACCGATATTTTCGACGCTTTCGTTCACTTCCGCAGCAATTTTGGCCAGGGCGGCGATACCTTCGGCCGTGAACGAAACAGTCACATTTTCTGTTGCCATCAAGGCGGTGTACTGACGGGTAAGCGCGTTGTCTGTTTCTGTCAGAATGCGTACAAAATCGTTCTCAGTTAGCGCGCGTAATTCAACGCGAATAGGCAAGCGGCCCTGCAATTCGGGTAACAGATCAGAGGGCTTAGCGATGTGAAATGCGCCAGATGCGATAAATAGAATATGATCGGTTTTCACGAGCCCATGTTTTGTCGAGACCGTCGTGCCTTCGATGAGCGGCAGCAGGTCGCGTTGAACACCTTCGCGGCTGACATCACCGCTTCTTGTTTCGCTTTTGGCGCAGACTTTATCGATCTCGTCCAGAAAAACGATCCCGCTGGATGAGACTGCGTCAAGCGCGGTTTGTGTCACTGTCTCATCGTCCAACAGTTTGTCGGCCTCTTCGCTAAAGAGCACGTCGCAGCTTTCCGCTACTGTCATTTTCCGACGCTCGGTGCGGCCTGCAAACGCTTTGCCGAAAAAGTCACCAAGGTTCATTATTTGGCCGCCACCGGGTTGTCCGGGAATGTCCATCGATGGCATTTGCGGCATCGGTGCAGCCACGTCGAGCTCAATCACAGCGTCGTCAAGCTCACCGGCGATGAGTTTTTTGCGGAACATTTCGCGCGTACCGCATCTTGCATCCTCACCGGCGATTGCAGTGATCACACGTTCTTCGGCGGACTTCATTGCCTTTGATTTAACTTCGTCGCGCATTGTTTCGCGGGTCAGGGTGATTGCGCTGTCCACAAGATCGCGGATGATCTGCTCAACATCACGACCGACATAGCCGACTTCGGTAAACTTTGTGGCTTCAACTTTGATGAAAGGCGCATTTGCAAGTTTTGCGAGGCGGCGGCTAATTTCAGTTTTGCCAACGCCAGTTGGCCCGATCATAAGGATATTTTTGGGATACACCTCATCGCGTAAATCATCGGGCAATTGTTGTCTGCGCCACCGGTTTCGCATGGCAACAGCAACGGCGCGTTTTGCGTCTGCTTGGCCAATAATGAAACGATTGAGTTCTGCAACAATCTGTAGGGGCGTTAAGTCAGTCATGATTTTATCGTCTCGATCGTGAGGTTTCCGTTGGTGTAAACACAGATATCTGCGGCAATTGCCATTGCGCGTTTCGCAATTTCTTCCGCGTCATGATCACTATCCATAAGCGCGCGGCCGGCGGACAGGGCGTAATTACCGCCAGATCCGATTGCAGTGATATCATGCTCAGGTTCAAGTACATCCCCCGCGCCAGTAATGACAAACAAGTCGGTTCCGTCCGATACAATCAGCATCGCCTCAAGTTTCTGGAGGTATTTGTCTGTGCGCCAGTCTTTCGCAAGCTCAACTGATGCGCGGGCTAGCTGGCCTGGCGTTGCTTCAAGTTTCGCCTCTAGTCGCTCAAGCAATGTAAACGCATCAGCGGTTGAGCCCGCAAAGCCTGCAACCACATCATATCCACCCGGAGAAAGGCGGCGGACTTTGCGCGCGGCCCCCTTCATCACGGTCTGGCCAACGCTTACTTGACCGTCGCCTGCAATGACGACCTTGCCGCCTTTACGAACGCCGATGATTGTGGTGCCGTGCCAGCCCGGAAAATCTGAGTTGCTCATGTTTACGCTCCCGCTTTTGTGCGTGGAAATAATATGGTCGCCGGCCGAGTGTTTCACAAGGCGATGTGCGTAAGAAAAAAGGCGCACCTTGCTTGGCACGCCTTTGTTTTTCGTCTGGCCGCGTCTGTTAGATGGACTCTTCGATCCAGCTTTGCAGCGCTGCTTTTGGTGCCGCACCGTTGCGGTTTGAAACAACTTCGCCGTCTTTAAAAACGAACAGAGCAGGAATGCCGCGAACACCCATTTGTGCGGCTGCATTCGGGTTGCTGTCTACATCGACTTTCACGATTTTCACTTTGCCGTCCATTTCGGCAGAAAGTTCTTCAAGTGACGGGCCGATTTGTTTGCAAGGGCCGCACCATTCTGCCCAGAAATCTACCACAACGGGGATGTCTGAATTGCGGACTTCTGCGTCAAATGTGTCGTCTGTTGCTGCAACGGTAGCCATTGGGTCTCTCCTTGAGATCTGCGTTGCTGTGAACCTAAGAGTGGGCGGGCACAGCGTCAAGATATGGGGGTCGTTTCCAATGCTTGCATCACCATATCGTGGGGAAGCTCCATCAACTCAGCGGTTTTGGTCCATAGAAGAGCCGTCTTGATCGGTTTGTTGGGGAAAACCGCTTCTAGGGCTGCCGCATAGGCACCCATTTGGCGCAACAGGCTTAGGGGCGTATCTTGGGGTCTTTCGGGAATGATCGCGTTTGATTTAAAATCGACCGCAAGAATGTGGTCGCCTTGATTGATTAGTCGGTCAATCGTTCCCAACACTTGCTTTCCCTCAAGCTGAGAAAGCGGTGATGTAATACCAACCTCTGCCATTGCGCGATCAGAGAACAAAAATTCTAAGTGCGGGGCAGTTAAGACGTTTATGGCCTCTTGAATGATTTCGTCAGCAAGCGGACCGACAGCAAAGGCATCGTTTGTCAGTAACAATTGCTTCGCTTGTTCTTGCCATGCAGGCCGAGGCACGTCGGGCAAATATTCGAGAAGCAAGTGTATGAGTGTGCCGCGGCGCATCGCGGCTTCTTCGTCAAAATGAGCGTCTGATCCGCTATATAGAGCCTTTGCGCCACCCAGCATGGACGGCGAAAGTGGGCGTTGTTTCGCATCACTTGCTGTTGGATTAACCGTCAGGTGGGTTGGTATAGAAACGGATGTTGCATGCTTAGCTGTTGTGGGCGCATCTGTGGTGGCCCAAGTGCCAACCTCAAAGCGGAAAGGCGCTTCATCGCCAACCTGCGCCGTCTTTGCACCAAGCTCAGTCACCGCGTCTTCAATGCGCCCGTACCACGTATCCGCCGTTTTGGCAGGGTCCATGACGCCGTCAATCATGAGCCACTTTTCAGCGCGGGTCATTGCCACATACAGCAATCGGTCACTTTCTTCGGCAGACAGCCGCTTTGCCTCCTCCACGGATGCCTCAAGACACTCGGGCATGTCTGCTGTGGCAGGCATCCAAACAGCGGTGTCGTCTTTGTTGATGGTCGGGTCGCGGAACTGGCTTTTCTGCGCGCCAGTTTCAGGAAGAATAACAATCGGCGCTTCTAGCCCCTTAGCGCCATGGATGGTCATGACCCTGATTTGGTCACCTGCACTTTCGGCTTGTCGTTTTATCTCAACGTCCTCTACCTCTAGCCACGTCAAAAAGCCAGTCAGGTTTGGTACGTCGTTTTGCTCGTACGACTGTGCTTGGTCGAGCAACGCATCAATGCCGTCAACGGCCTCTTCACCCAAGCGGGCGATTAGCTTCCGCCGACCATCGTGACGGGTAAGGGCACGTTCCAGAAGATCAAAGGGGCGTAGAAAATCTGATGAATTTCGCAAATCATCCAGCACTTCCATGGTTTCAAGAAACTCAGTGCGCCTGTCCCGCATTTCTTGCCAAAGATATTTTTTGGCAGCGCGGCGATGGGCCAGATCGAACAAGTCTTGCTCGCTCCAGCCAAACAGGGGCGATTTCAGCAGTCCCGCAAGTGCGAGATCATCTTCGGCCGTCGATAAGAAGGCAAGCAGCGCAGTGAGGTCTTTTACCGCCAACTCGCCTGCAATTTTCAGTTTGTCAGCGCCCGCAATTTTAAGACCTTCTGTTTTGCAGGCACGGATCAGTTCGTGGAAAATCGCTGACCTTTTACGAACGAGAATTAAAAAATCGCCTTCATGAACGGGACGGAACACGTTTGGTGTTTCCTCGTCAGGAATGCCGATTTTCGTATCGATCATATGGCGAATTCGCGCTGCAATGCGTTTGGCCAAGATCACTGTTGCGTCTTGTGGTGATTTGCGGTCGAGGGGCGTGTGCCAAGGCAGATCATCCTCGGTCTTTTGTGGCTCAACCGCTGGAAAAATATCCACGCGGCCAGCCAGTTCAGTCTTGAACGCTTTGTGTAAAACTGTGCCGCCTAGGCTTGTCGTATCACCTTTTGAAAAGACCTTGTCGACGCTGCTCAAAACTGCTGCCGATGAGCGAAACGAGTATTCAAGCTGTAGTGGTTGAAAAGGTTTTTGGATGCTTCCCAGCTTGCTTTGAAAGCAATTACGCATTTCAGAAAAGCCCGCGGGTTTGGCCCCTTGAAACGAATAAATTGACTGCTTGGGGTCCCCAACAACAAATATAGTCCGCTCTACATCATCACGCGCGCCAAGACCGCTGGTGAATTCGGAGGCAAGGTTTTCAATGACGCTCCATTGGGTCGGGCTGGTGTCTTGCGCCTCGTCGACGAGGATGTGGTCAATGCCGCCATCGAGGCGAAACAGAACCCACGACGCCATGCTTTGATTGGACAGAAGATCGTTTGTTTTCTCAATTAGATCGTCAAAATCAAGCCATCCACGGACTGTTTTGGCAGCCTCATATTTTGGTAGAAAGACACGCGCAAAAGCATGTAGAGTTTTGGTTTTGTGGGCCGCATCGAGCTTTAATTTCAGCTCTTGTGCGGCTTCAATGCGCTCCATTAGATCATGAAGTTGTGCGGTGAGTTCAGGGTGCTTTTCCGCGATCGCCTTTGTCGGAGCACGCCCAATTTTAGCGCGCCGATTATTGGCACCACTATGAAAAAGAAGTGGCTTCGCGAGCTCTGAAATAGCGGCGTAATCGAACGTTTTTATGGCATCAAGCGCGTCAGCAAGCTTGGTATCGTTGGCCGAAGATGTGCGTAAAATTGGAATTAGGGAAGTAAACAGATCGCCTTCGGACCCTTCGAAAGCTTGATCAACCAATGACTTTTCGGTTGCTCCAGAAGGCAGGTCCAATACGTCTTCAATCGATATATCACTTGCGTACAAGCCCTTGTTTTTGATGATATCGCGCGCGTTTCTTTCAAAATCCTGATCGGTAATTTGTATCGCCAAAGCATCAAGAAGGTGCCGATTTGGTCCGGTCGAAATATCGTCCAAAACAGCTTCGCGTAGCAGCACGCCTGCACGGTCTTCCATTTCGGTGAATTGGGGCGACACGCCGGCCTCAAGGGGGAACCGCCGCAAAAGCGTGGCGCAAAACGAGTGGATAGTTTGAATTTTCAGCCCGCCGGGTGCTTCGATCGCACGGGCGAACAGGCGCCGTGCGTTATTGAGATCATGATCCGACCAAGCATCATCAACACCAAGCCCCATTAATTCCTTACGCAGATTGGGTTCCGGCTTCATTGCCCAATCCCCTAACCTTTGGAACAGCCGGTTCTGCATCTCGCTGGCGGCGGCCTTGGTGTAGGTCAGACACAAAATACGCTCTGGCGGAACACCGGACAGAAGCAAGCGCGCGACCCTATCTGTGAGAACGCGTGTCTTGCCAGAGCCAGCATTAGCCGCGAGCCACGTTGACATATCGGGGCGGGCGGCTTGAATTTGCCGAAGGCTTGCGTCGTTCGGGATACTCATTTCAGCACCTCTGGGTCCGGCTCGTCCGCGACGTCCCACTCCCCAAATCGCGAGAGGTGATCGTACTCGTTTGCATAGGTGTCTTTTTCAGTTTGCCGGCGCGCAAGATATCCCTGATCCGGACTATCATAGGCCGAAATAAGCGCGCGTAGTTCTGTTTTGATCTCGGCAATTGAGGTCTCATCAATAGGGGCTGGCGTGCTTTGTAGTGATGAACCCACTTTTAGAAACACACCGCTTTCAGCAGGCACGGGCCCTAATTCAGAAAACGCACCTTCTTCTATCATCAGCATTTGAAGCAAAAGCTGACGGTCAAAGAGAAGCTGTGGTTTTTTCTGTGGCGGGGTACCTGTTTTGTAATCGTAGATAATCGCACTACCCGTTTCGGTCATGTCGATCCGGTCCGCTTGGGCGGTTAGGTCGAACGATATGTCGGCAAGCGTAAGCTTTCCCTTTTGCTCTAGAAGAGTTGGCGTCCCGTATTGCTGCCTGACTTTTTCCTGTTCAACAAACTCGTGCGCAATGCGGTTTAGCTGCCCAAGCCACAGACGTTGAGCAGTTGGCCAAGGCGCCTTTTTGGCCAACACGTCCTCGGCAATATTGAGAAGTGTGTCGACGGGATCTGGCGTCTGTATTCCGTTCTGTTTGATGAACTCCTCAAACACAGAGTGAACTACGATTCCGCGCAGCAATGCGTCAGCGGATCGTCGCAGAGAATGGAGCGGCTGTAGCTTGAGGATGTCGCGTGCATAGACATTGTAGGGATCGCGGATCAGGTGTTTGAACCGAGTGACCGACAAATGGCGGGGTCGGGAGCTTACAGGTGGGCGTGGGGCAGGACGTTTGGCAGGTGCAACTTTCTGTTGTGGCTTTTCCAATTCAATAGCGAGCTGGAGCCACTTATCGCCGCGTGCCAACATTCCTTTATAAGCCGCCTCACCGTTTTGCTTTGGTAGGCCCTGAACAAGGTTTGTAATTCTGTTCAACCATCTGGATGGGACTGTCTCGGCATCGCTACTGCGAGCTGAGCGCGATAGCCATATTTTTGGCCCTGCCGCTGCGATTTGGAAGTCGTGCGCAGATAAGCCAAGTTTACGATCAGGAGATAGCAGGCCAACCTCGTTTCGCATTTTGCGGTTGAGCCATGGATCATGGGCCGCAGCCTCCGGCCAGCTTCCTTCATTGAGGCCAGCAAGGATAACAATATCTGCGCCACCAACACGTGCCTCGAGGGTACCCCAAATAAAAACGTCTGGTCTTGGTTGTTCCCGGTCGCGGACTTCCTCGTTTGCTAAAATACGGTGGAATAGGGCCTGATAATCGCGGGGGGATAGGTCATTTCCATAGACCGCGTCTTGCTGGAGAAGCGTCACAGTTTGCAGCGCTTTCTCACCTTCGTCGCGCAACCAAAGCGCGCCATCGCCCTGAGAGCCGTCGCCGGTTGACAATAGCTCGGCGTACTTGAGGTGTACCTTAATGAGATGGGGCAGAGGTTGTGTGGTGGTGGCTGAGATGACAGAGACTGCACGCCCTATAAGACTGGCCCACGTGCCAACACCTTCGTCTTTTTCACCATTTGCCCATGCCACAAGCTGTTCTTCAGTAGGAAAAGGCATGCCGTATTTGCGGATGTAGATCTCAAGGTTCCGCGTCCACCTAAGGTGGTTACCGCGATCCCCGCCTGAAAAGACCAGAGGGTTTTTAAGCAGCGCCAATAGCTTATCGGCGTTAACAGGTTCGCCCATAAGACGTGCTGTTTGATCTAGTAGTCGGCCCGGTGCTGTGAGGTGTAGCGGGATGCCAGCACTGTCGTCAGCCCGAATGCGCCACCTGTCGAGCGCAGCGCTAACGCGGCGCGTCAGAGTACGATCAGGCGAAATAAGCGCTACCGTTTTGCCTTGCTCAACGGCGTCTCGAATACCGATCGATATCGCTTGTGCCTCAAGCCGTGGCGATGAAGCGTTGAGAAGCGTGATATCTTCGCAGCACTCTTTCAAATCGCCCAGTTTTGGACCTTCGCTAAGCCATTGATCCGTGATCGGCGCGGGCCGTAGGGCCAGTGATATCAGTTGCGTCCGTTTGGTCGGCTCTGCTGAAACTGTTTCATCCCATGGCTGTACTTGATCTGGACTTACATCGACCTCATCCATAAACGCCTTCAGGCGGTACTGCGGATGGTCCTCAGCTTTGTGTTTCTCTGATGATAGGTTTGCCCAATCGCGATTGGTCATGGAAGTGTCAAAACCCGGCAGGATGACAGCGCCTTGTGGAAGGCTTGCGATGGCGCGCATCAACCTTGCGGTTGTCCCGCGAGACCCTGTTGAGCCGGCAAGAATGATAGGATGCTCTGGCCGATTTTTGAGCCAAGCCCCAATAAGCGCATCGACGACCATGCCTTGACGGGTTTCTTTATCGGGCAAAGATGTTTCTGCCAGATATTGCTGTGCAATTGTCAGAAATTGTTGAGTACGTTGCCAATGTGCAGAGTGATCCGACACATCAATATATCTTATGGCCTCTGGATCAACCGCCTCACTTTGTATCTCATCAATGAGACGGGCAAGGCTATCTGCAAGGTCAAACAGGGCAGAGCGGGGCGCAAGCTCTGGCGAAGCCGTGAGTAGTGCATCAATCAGTTGGGCAAGCTCAAGATGTCTGCGAATGCGTGACACAGGTTGGGGTATGGCGCGTGTTTCTGGTGTATCATCAAGGCCTGAAAGAAGCTTGATCCTCGGCAAAAGGCGCGCTGGGCCAGAGGCAAGCAATTCTGTGATACGCTGTTCCGAACGACGGGTATTGAATATTAACGTGGTCTTTGCCCATGACATCGGATCATGTCCATGCAGTCGCTGTTCAAGCCCGCGTGCAATGGTTTTTGGAAAGTCACAGCCGAGGGGCAGATGAAATACTCTGGGCGTCGAGGATTGGGGAAACATCATTTACCTAACATTCGTTCTGCAATATTTATACCTTCGGGGTGGCCAACATCGCACCATTCACCCGAGTATACATGACCCTTTAGGGTGCCAGACTTCGTAAATATGTCCCAAAGTTTGCTGATCGCAAAAGCGCTTTGCTGTATTTGGGATAGAGCATCTGTTTTTATGATTTGTAGCCCACTGTAGACAAAAGGCCCACCACGAGAGATTACGCCGTCGTCATCAAGGGTGAAATCTCCACCCTGATGGCCGTGGGTCCGCCTGGGTTTACACAAAAGTAAAAGTGCATCCATTTCATTGGGTTTCCAGCGGGGCAGCAGTTCATTAATCGGGTTTTTCCCTCGCCAAACAGCATCGGTATTCATGGTGATAACAGGGTCTGTGCCCAGAATGCTTAAGGCATTTTTTAACCCGCCGCCTGTTTCAAGAATAGTTGGTGCCTCGTGAACGACCTCGATGCCGGTTCCGAGAAAGTGATCTTGAATCTGTTCAGCAAAATAGTGAGTGTTTATGGCGATGTTCTCGATTTTCGCTTCATGCGCAATTTCGATAGCATGATCCACCAGCGGCTTGCCCGCCACAGAAATCAACGGCTTTGGCGTTGTCTTTGTAAGATCGCCCATACGTGTGCCAAAGCCCGCACCGAATAACATCAGTGATGGTTTGTTGGGCATTTACGTCTCAATAGATTTAGGATTTCTGGCGTTGGTTCGGGGATATTTTGAAATACCGTCTGTGCCACCGAAGAAAGGCTTGGATGTTGCAGATCCTGTTTTAGGTTGGCCCAAACGCGTGGAATAAAATCTAGGTAGGATGGTTTTCCGTCACGAATACAAAGCCGTGCAAATACACCAATAATGCGCAGGTTTCGTTGCGCGCTTTGCGCAGCACAGCTGGCGCTAAATTTATCAGGGCCGATACCGCTTTCGGATTGATAATATTGCAGTAGGTCTTTGCGTACTGGTTTTGATACGTCGCGGCGGGCATCGCCGAGCAGTGAGACTAGGTCATATGTTGGCTGGCCAACCCGAGCGTCTTGAAAATCTAGAAGGCCGATGTTTTTGGGGGCCTCAAACATCGGCGTCCAGAGTAGATTTTCAGCGTGGTAGTCGCGTAAAACAAGAACTGGCGTGGCGATTTCAGTTGCTTCTATCGCAGCAAATAAAGCCAGTTCGAGCTCGGCCTTGGCATTATCCGTTCCCTTGGCATTTTGAGCGTACCACTCTACAGAAAGACACCCGAGCGGCGCCATCTCCGCTGCAGAATATTTTTCTAGCGGTGTCTCTGGCAGCGGTGATTGGTGCAGGTGAAGGAGCGCATCGACAGCGGCTTTGTATAGATCAAACTCTGACCCATTGGGTGCAAGTCTTGCTAGTAAGTCATCGCCTAAATCTTCGAGCAGAAGGAAGCCATTTGCCTCATCCTTCGCGTATATGGCCGGTGGATTCAGTCCAATACTTTCCAAATGCTGGGCAATAAGAACAAAGGGTACAACATTTTCCCCCTTATCAGGTGGCGCGTTCATTAAAATGGCGGTTTGACCACCATCGGTTTTTCTGAGGCGGTAGTATTTTCTGTTTGAGGCGTCGCCTGCGATCATAGCCATTTCTGTGTCTGACCATTGTGTTTTCGCGATGAATTCAGATGCCAGCTTAGATCGCATTTTCGAAAGCTTTCTCAAGAGGTGCTGCCCAGGCTGAATCTGTACTTTCGAATGATAACCTTCGAACATCACCGCCAAGATCGTTAATTCGGATTGTAAGTGCGTCTGGCGGTGTTAGATCCGCCAAGTTTTCGGGCCACTCGATGAGCGTGACGGCAGTAGCCATCGCATCATCTAGGCCAAGCTCAATTACCTCATGAGGGCTTGAAATACGATAGAGATCGCAATGCCAAAGATCACCCAGTTTGGTTTCATAAGTCTGAATAATCGTGAATGTTGGACTTGGAACATCTTCTGGCGTGTCTTGCAAAGACTGTATCAACGCGCGGGCAAAAAGTGATTTTCCAGCCCCTACTGACCCAACCAAAAGTAGGCAGTCCCCGGCCTTTAGAATTTGGCCAAGACTGATGGCTAAATTTGCTGTCTGGTCCGGCGAGTTTATCTCGATTTGATGCAGGATTGAGGCCATACCCTGCATATTAAACCGTCCCCTTTCAGTCGCAAGGCGTTAAAGTGCGGCCACGCTTGTGTTCTCTGCTGAGGACGGGTTGTTGGATTACTTTGAGAATTGCAAGTGCATGGGACCGCTTGCCTTTCGATCAATGTTCAGCACGACTGAATTGTTACCTTCAAGAGACAATTGGCTTTTCCAATGATGAATGGACAACGGCCCTGAGTTCATCGCTCAGCCTGCCAGAGACTGTATTGTAGCTGTTGAACCTAATACGGCCTACATCGAACCGGGTAGTCTATGGAAGAATGGATACTGCGTGAGCTTCGCCGGCAGGTTCCGAGATGAATTGCTCAACGGAGAGATCTTCTACGGCTTCGGGAAGCACAGATCATCATCGAAGAATGGTGCTGAGAACGCTGGCGCTTTGTCAGAGCGTGCAGCAGCAGAGGCCGCTATTCGTGCTGAAAACGACCGGCTCGCTCATGAGTTAGTAGACCTAAAACAAGCTGGCCTGATTACGCGTTTAGTCAATATTAAAGATGTTAGAGCCGAATTGTTGACCCGTGATCGCAAGGCTGTCCGCGATAGTGAGATTGATGAGTTAAAGGCCTCCATTAGCGATATTGGTCTTTCAAACCCTATTCAGGTGCTGGAGGCAGGTGATGGTTATGAATTGGTTCAGGGGTATCGGCGCATGACTGCGTTCCGTGAGCTTTACAAGGAAACCGGTGAAAAGCGTTTTGCTCAAATTCCAGTTGGAATTATTGCCAAGACCGAAGAAGACCGCTCTTTGTATCGCCGGATGGTAGACGAGAATATCGTGCGCAAGGGTATCGGTTTTGGTGAAATGGCGGCGATCGCTTGGGCTTACTTGCGGTCGTCTGACAAAGCGTTTTCTAACGTGAACGAAGCTATTGATGATTTGTTTGCAAGCGCGGGCCGGCAAAAGCGGGCCTACATAAAAAACTTTGCAAAGTTATACCAGCGGCTTGAGCCAAGCTTAGTACATGTCGATGTAATCCCGCGGGCGCTTGGACTTGAGGTGGGGAAAAAGCTTGATGAAAACCCCGCGCTCGTGATTGTGCTGAAGCAGCGCTTGCTTGGCGCAAACGGGCAGAGTGCGGCTGATGAACTTCGGATGTTGCGGGCCTTTGTGGCTGAGAAAACTACTCCCAAAACCACGCCTCGTGAGACTGCCAAGACGACTCTTCGTTTGATGTCCCCGCGGGGACAGGTGAAGTGCGTCGCCGCAGAGGGAAGTTTTTCGATGCAATCGAAGATGGATTTCACCACCGTTGAGCGTGCGCGGCTTGAGGTTGCAGTAGCTGCGTTTTGGGAAGCGATTGATTCAAAGTAGCGCGTCCCCGCGGGGACAATGTTACCCTTCGATAAAGGCCCGTATCAGGTTGACCACCTGCTGCGGGCTTTCTTCATGGGCCAGGTGTCCAAGTTTACTTAGTTCTTGGACTTGCGCGTTTGGCATACGTGAGGCCGCTGCGTTGCTTGTACTTGGCGGAACAGCCTGATCGTTTGAGCCGGTAATGAAGAGCGTCTGGTTGGGGATGTTGGGTAGTCGTTCGAGCAACCCATCCAGCTTCCAATGCGCCATCATGGCGAGTGTACCGTTAACGTGCGAGCGCCGTGAGATGAGCGTCTGATAGAGTTTTAGGTCATTCTCATCCAGCTTAGAGCCTGTCCCAGTTATTAAGCGCTCAACTGCCTGGCTGTTGCCTGAGGTGGCAGTAAAGATACGTGCTGTCAGGGGGTTCAGGGATAGCAGCTTGGCGAATGCAGGGAATAGAAAGCCTGCGATGCCTTTGAAATTTGCGAGCGCCGCGTTGATACCGATGATCTGTCCCCGCGGGGACACGCCAAGTTCTGCAAGTCGAAGTGCAATGGCTGCACCAGCGGAGTGCCCGATGATTGCGGTTGGCTCCCAGTCTTCTTGGGTAAGTATTGACGCAAGATCTGTGGCCATCGGATCAAGCCCGCAGCGCGCGCGTGAGCCAAGTTGGCTAAAGCCTTGACCTGGCAGGTCAATGGCAATGACTTGGTAAGTTTGTGCAAGTAGTGGCATGACCTCCCGCCACGAGTGCGTTGCGCCACCAGCGCCGTGGATGAGCAATAATTGCGGTCCGTTCCCCATGATTTGTACGTGCCACCTGTGCGGCCTGCAGGGAATGATCTGAGAGTGCTCTTTGTGGGGCCAGTAGGCGGGCAGGCGGGGCAGCAGGTCCATGTTCCTACAAAGCGCCTGAGATGGCCTGAGAGAGCTTCTGTGCGCTGGCGCGGGGTAGGGCAATGTAGGGCGCCATCATGCGGCTAGAGAGGGTCTCTAAGGCTCTATGGGGTCGGTTAGACACATCAATCACCATGCTTGCGATGTTATGTGCTGCGATATTTTGGGCCATCATCTCGGCATCTGTCCCCGCGGGGACACGAGAAGCTGTTCCATCAAGGGCGATATTTGCACGTCCATCGGTCAGCGTGATGATTGTGGGTGTCAGGCCGCGCCCTCGGGCTTGTTGTGCTAGATCCAAGGCAGCTTTAAGGCCGGCCGCTAGAGGGGTGCCACCACCACCTGCCAAGCTGGCTAATTGTCGTTTCGTCTGCACCAAGCTGCGCGTTGGTTGCAAAATCGTTTCGGCTGTCTCACAGCGAAACGCCACCAGCGCCACATGGTCGCGACGGGCGTAGGCCTGTGCTAGCAGCAACTCAACTGCGCCTTTTGCCTCTCCTAGTCGTGCCATGGCAGCACTTCCGGATGCATCGACAGTGAAAATCATAAGTCTGTCTGACATTTCCTTAAACCGTTTGACTCGAATATCAGACGGGCGGATGGCGAGCGTGGTGCGCGTAGACCCGCGTCGGCGCAATGGCTGCCAAGGTGCGGCGGCACGCAAGGTCGCGACCAAGTCGATTGTGTTGGTGCCATCCAGCTTGCCGGTGGTTGAGGGCCGGGGACGACCGCGGCGGTTACCTTTCTTGCTGTCACCCGAACCGCTGGCTGTTTTGGCGCTTCGCTGTGCTTTTGCCTTGGCTAACCGAGCGAGAACATCCGGTGGTAGCATCGCGCGAATGGCATCGATCACAATGTCTTGCGGGATAATCTCTGCGGATTGATTGGCAGCTGAAGTGTCACCGGTGTTATCAGGCGGAGGAGGCGCTTCTTTTGCATCAGTTTGATCGGACGGCATGCAAGTTGCGCGGGGCGCGATAACCAGTTCAGCGGCCGCTTTCAGATCGTCGGCATTAGGTGTTTGACGGTTAAACAGAGCCGCATGTGTGCGTGCGGCCTCAACAGCAAACATAGGCGCACGAATGCCATCAACGCCAAATTGAATACAGAGCGACGTGAGGTATTTAATTACCTCATTGGGTGTTTCGACGGTTGTGAGATCGATATTGCTTGGCAGAGCAATAACACTGACATCTGTGTACCGTATCCCGCCAAGATCTACGTGAAATGCGAGCCGTTCCGCTAGGGCAGGGGGAAGTTGTTCAGCGCCTTCTTCATCTAACCCTTCGTCCAGTGCGATCAAGGTCTGATCGCCTGCGTCCAATGTTTGCGCAAGTCGCGCGGCCAATGGTCCCTCTGTACGTTCAGCCATTGTCAGAACAAGTGTCGAAGGGTCGTTCAGCATCCCTTTTTCGGCCACAATAGAGCCTTTTTGAAGCGTAGCGCTGATGTCTACGCCACCGAAAAGCTGATCGTCAGAAACGCGCGGATGTACCCGGCGGCAGGGCAGGGGGAGCGCATCGCAGGCGGCGTTGAAGCGGTCACGGACGGGGCCGTTACGTGCTTTCACCCAAATGCCACCAAGACGCGGGTTAAGCGCCAACAAGGTTAACGCGCGTTCAGCGAGAGACCATGCTGGTGCTGGACTGGTCATGCAGAGGCAACGCTTGGGGTGTTGAAGACTTGGTTCACAATGCGTGCGACGCGCGCGCCGCTGCCTGCCTCATCAAGTGGGTCACGACGAAGGCGATGGCGAAGGGCCATTGGTGCAACTGATTGTAAATCCTCACGAATTACTTTGTTGCGGCCTTGATAGGCGGCCCACGCGCGCGCTGTGCGAAGCAAGGTAAGCTCTCCGCGCAGGCCATCGGAGCCAAGCGCAATACAAAGCGCCGCACAATCAGCCAGAATTGCATCATCCGTCTTAATTTTAGCCAGTATCGAACGGGCATTGATGATGTCATCACGGATTTCCGCATCTTTGACAGCCCATGTTTCAAGGAAGGCCGTCGTGTCCCGCTCGTAGGCGTCGCGGCGCTTGATCACTTCGACCCGTGTCTCAACGTCATTGGGAGAGCTAACGTCAAGCGACAGGCCGAAGCGATCAAGAAGTTGGGGGCGCAGCTCGCCCTCTTCTGGGTTGCCAGAGCCGACAAGAACAAAGCGCGCGGCATGGCGAATAGACAGACCTTCACGCTCAACCACGTTTTCACCGGTTTGGGCCACGTCCAAGAGAAGGTCGACGATGTGATCTTCGAGCAAATTGACCTCGTCGATATACAGATATCCGCGGTTTGCACGCGCAAGCAGGCCTGCTTCAAACGCTTTCTCGCCGCGTGTTAGAGCCTTTTCGATGTCCAATGCGCCCACAACGCGGTCTTCGGTGGCGCCAAGGGGTAGATCAACGACAGGGGTCGGAATTTCTACTGTCTGGTCCGTGTCGATTGCGGCCCAATCTGGGCAATCCGCAGAGGTTTCGGAGTTGGTGGGGCAGCCTTTGATGGCTGTAATCGGCGGCAGTAAAGCGGCAAGCGCGCGTACGGCGGTCGATTTGCCCGTCCCGCGGTCACCGAAGACCAGCACGCCGCCAATTGAGGGGTCAATCGCGGTGAGGATCATTGCCTGTTTCATCTCGTCCTGACCGACGATGGCGGAGAAGGGGAAGGGCTGTTTCATGTGATTTCTTTCAGTTGTGCGAGGGGCGAAACGCCACCCCATGTGCCGGCTTCACCGCAAACGCGGAAGCGGGCGTAGAGTTCTTCTGCAAACCAGTCGTCACTGCGGACGGCCTTGATTGCACGGGCGTGTGGGCCGTCTTTTCGGGCGAAATTTGCCATCGCATCAGCATTCGGCCAGATGGAAAAGGTGATTTGATGCAGCAACGGCACCTCTCCGATGCCGATTTTGAAGGCAACATTGGGATCGGCGCCGATAACTGACGAAATGGCTGGAACCCGCTTCCAAAATCGCAGGGCTTTACGGGTTTTCACCGTCGCGCGCGTAAGCGCGGCAAGGGGGCCTTCGGTGTCAGCACTTTCAGCGAAGGGAACTTTGCCTGACCATGCACCGCGAACGGATGTGGGTGTCAGAAAGACTGTCCAGCTTTCGTCTGCGCGGGCGCTGTAGCGGCGAAATAGCGGGGCAGATAGGCTCTGTTCTTGGGCGATTTGCGTATTAGGCCATGTGGCCAAGATGGCGTAAACTTGGGTGTTGGGGAGCGGGGTGAACCCTTCGCCGGTTCCTGAGCCGCAGAGCTTCCAAAAGCCGATGTGTGGCGTTTTGCCAATGCTGAACCGTGCCGCGCCCATCATGGCGAGCGCCCATAGTCGCGCCCTGAGCGGGCCGAACCTGTAGAAGCTGATGCTGACGCATTGGGTGGTCATTTACGAGTCACTTTGGCTAGGAGTGTCAATCGAAGCTTACACGAAAGTGTTGTCAAGTAAACCTGACAGTGCGAGAGTGACAGTTATGAATGATCTTGATCCACGATTCCCGAGCGGTGATGCCGCACCTCATGCGATTGTCATTGGCGCAGGGCTTGGCGGGCTTGCCTCGGCGATGCGGCTTGGGGCGAAGGGGTACCGCGTGACGGTCCTTGATAAGCTGGATCGTGTGGGCGGCCGTGGCTCATCCATCACCAAGGGCGGGCACCGGTTTGATCTGGGGCCGACCATCGTGACGGTGCCGCAGGTTTACAAAGATTTGTGGACAGCGTGTGGCCGGAAGTTTGAAGATGATGTGGAGTTGGTCCCGCTTGATCCGTTCTATGAAGTGCGCTGGCCTGACGGCAGCCGCTTTCGGGCGATGCAAGATACAGCCGAAATGGAAGCGGAAGTTGCACGTCTTAGCCCTGGGGATGTGAAGGGCTACCGTCGTTTTCTTAAAGATGCTGAACGCCGCTATGTGGTTGGTTTTGAGGGCATGGTCGCAAAGCCGATGCACCGCATTTGGGAAACCATAAAGGTGTTGCCGCTGTTCGCAGCGCTTCGTGCAGACCGATCCATTCTGGGCCTTGCGAAGGCGCGGTTCAAGGATGCGCGACTGCGCATGGCTATGTCGTTCCACCCGCTCTTTATCGGTGGTGATCCACGCAAAGTGACAAGCATGTACGCGTTGGTTGCATATTTGGAGAAACGCTTTGGCGTCCATTATGCGATTGGCGGGGTTCAGAAGTTGGCCGATGCGATGGCCAATGTGGTGAAAGAGCAGGGCGGCATTTTCCGAATGGGCAGCGTGGTCGATGAGATCATGGTTGAACAGGGGCGGTGTTGCGGTGTTCGGATGATGAGCGGTGAGATGATCCATGCTGATATTGTGGTCAGTAACGCAGACGCCGGTCATACCTATACGCATCTTTTGCGCGGTCATAAACGGGCGCGCTGGACGGACAAAAAGATGGAAAGCCGCCGATGGTCAATGGGTCTTTTCGTTTGGTATTTTGGGACCAAAGGCACCCGTGGCGAGTGGAAAGATGTCGGGCACCACACCATTGTGAATGGTCCGCGCTATGAGGCGCTTCTGAAAGATATCTTCGTTAAGGGTAAGCTTGCAGATGACTTTAGTTTGTACATTCACCGGCCTAGCTTGACCGACCCAACGGTAGCGCCCGATGGGGATGACACGTTTTACGTATTAAGTCCCGTGCCGCATCTGGGTCACAAAAATGGGGTTGATTGGGAGCGTGACGTTGAAGCGTACCGCACCAAGGTGAGCGCCGTTCTTGAACAGCATATCCCTGGATTTGCTGATAAGATCACAGAGCAAGTTACGTTTACGCCTGAAGATTTTCGGGACAGATATCTGTCGCCAAATGGGTCGGGCTTTAGTCTTGAGCCGCGTATTTTGCAAAGTGCGTGGTTCCGTCCTCACAACGTTTCAGAAGAAGTGTTGGGATTGTTTCTGGCGGGTGCTGGTACGCACCCCGGCGCGGGTGTGCCGGGTGTTGTGAGCAGTGCAGAGGTGCTGGCCAAGATGGTGCCTGATGTTGCTCCAAGCGGGGTTGAACCTGTTCTTTCGGAAAGGGCCGTCCGATGATCGCACCAGCAGATCTTGAGCATTGCAAAGAAGCGATCCGCCATGGGTCGCTTTCATTTCACGCGGCAAGTAAATTATTGCCCGCAAAAGTCCGCGACCCTGCGCTTGCGCTTTATGCATTTTGTCGACTTGCTGATGACGCGGTTGATTTAAACGCCCACAAAGCAGCGGCTGTGTTGCGTTTACAAGAACGACTTGATCGCGCCTATGCAGGCCGCCCATTTGATGCGCCTGCGGACCGCGCATTTGCTGCAATCATCGAGCAATTCGAAATGCCGCGCGCCTTGCCTGAGGCGCTGTTGGAGGGCTTGGCGTGGGACGCGACTGAGCGGCGGTATGAAACGCTCGAGGAGCTTTATGGATACTCCGCCCGTGTTGCTTCTGCTGTTGGCGCGATGATGTGTGTTTTGATGGGCGTTCGGGATGAAAATGCCTTGGCGCGCGCGTGTGATCTGGGCGTTGCGATGCAGCTGACCAATATTGCGCGTGACGTTGGTGAAGACGCCCGTGAGCGACGCATGTACTTACCAACCGAATGGCTGGACGCAGCTGGACTGAGTGCAGAAGATGTGTTCGCTATTCCGCGCCCTAGCAAGGCAATCCGCGCGATGGTGCGGCGCTTGGTGATGGATGCAAACCGGCTCTACATGCGGTCGGAAGCTGGGATTTCGGCGCTACCGCTTAAGGCGCGGACCGGTATTTTTGCGGCCCGTTTGATTTATGGTGGCATCGGTCGCGAAGTGCAGAAGGCGGGCTATGACACGATTAGCACCCGTGCCCACACATCAAAGGGGCAAAAGCTGGGCTGGATCGCACAGGCTGCTTTGCGGACAGGGGTGAGCGTTATGATGCCACAATCTGCTGTTGTATATGCACGGCCCTTGCCTCAAGTGGCTTTCTTGGTTGATGCGGCTGCGCGCAAAACGCCTGCGCGACCGTTTTGGGGTGATGACGTTTTGGCGATACTGTCTGACTTAAAGGCGCGCGAACAAATGGACAAAACGAATATCGTCACTAGGTAACAGGGTACTCACGCGAAAGGTGAAGCCCACATGGATTGGTCAATTTTCATCGTCTTTATGGCGGCAAGCTGCACGGCTGCGGCAACAGGGTCTTTGTTCCCGCCGGATGGCTGGTACCGCGCGCTTAACAAGCCAAGCTGGACGCCAAAAGACTGGATGTTTCCCGTTGCTTGGGTAACGCTTTACATCCTCAGCTCGGTCGCCGCGACGTTGGTGGCTGGTCGCGAAGGCGTTGGCTTGGCTTTAGCGTTTTGGGCGTTTCAAATTGCAGCGAACACGCTTTGGAGCCCTGTGTTCTTTGGGCTAAAGCGCATTCGTGCGGCAATGATTTCGCTCGTGGTGCTGTGGATTGCGGTTTTTGGGACGTTGGTAAGCTTCTGGCTGGTGCTGCCTGTCGCGGGGTGGATGATGGTTCCGTATCTTGCGTGGGTCAGCGTCGCAGGTGCGCTTAACTGGTCGATCTTGCGGCGCAACCCCGACGCGGTTGCTACGGTTTAACGCAGCTCGGTTTATTCTGCTGGTGGGGTGTCGAAGCGCCATTTTGCGCGCCGTGGCACGCGACAGGCCAGCATCGGTTTGACAATTTTTGAGCGGAAGCGGTTCAGGTCAAGTGCCTCGTGAACGCCTACAACTTCCTCACCCGCAAATTGCGTCTTTACCGCAGAGCGTGAGTAGAACGGTGCATCCAGCATACCTTTGACTTGAACTGGTTTGTATCCCGCATCAGCGCGGGTTTCGCGGCGGACCTGCCAAAGCGAACGCTTCATTGCAACTTTGGGGGGCGAGTTCAAAAGCTGCACTTCACCATCGTTTTGAAACAGTAGGCCTACGTCTAATGTGCTGCCGTCGCGGCGGTCTGCGTCGTAAAAACACACAGACCCTTTGGAATGCGGATAGCGGCCCCATGTCCAATAACTGAAGTCGTCCTCAAGCGCTGCGGTTCCGAAGTTTGCATCAAAGTAACCGTGCCCATCCCATTGCCAACCGTCTGCTTCAAGCTGCACATCAATATCCGCAGATGGTGCAAACGGGCGCCAAACATGGGTCCCCGACGGAGTAAGCGGTACCTCAAGGCTTGTTATAAATTTTGGCGTGAGGGTGACTTTGCCGCGCACAGGGCCAACCATCGGCGGTGCGCCCACTTCATTGATGTCGATCACCAGTTTGTCGCCCGTCCATGTCATTTTGGAGGGGCCAACTTCAAAAACATTTTGGCTTGTACGCAGGGCGCTTTCGCCCCGATCGGTCATGGTGAAACGTCCGCCCCGCCCGTAAGTGGCCACGTTGATACAGCAGTGGTTGCGCGGGGACTTGCGACCTGACCAGCGATACCAAGGTGAAAAGACAGAGCCTATAAAGCCGATGATGCTGATGGCGCGGGTACCGCAGTGGCTGATCCCGTCGATGTACCACCACGCATAGCCGTTGGGCGGGACGTCAATGTCGAAGCAAGGTCCGTCAATATCGCCTCGGCCGCGTGCTGTGCGGACAGGGTTGCCATCGGGATGCCCGCCCCCGGATGCGTTCCCCCACCCACCAGATACAGGCCGTTCAATGGGCTGCGTGCCGTCGGCCGAGCGAGCGATGCCATCAGCCCATGTGGGCTCTGCCCGTAAAGGGAACCGTGGCTTGCGGGGAATAGCCGGTTGAATGTTGCCGGTGGCGTCAGGCTCTGGGGTGTCGGTTTTGGGGTGAAGGTGAGCCCGAAGCGGGCCAATGTGTTGAAAACCAGTGTCTGACATTGCGTAATTTCCCGTTGGCTCGCTGTGGTGTCTGTTGAGGGTGGGGCGTTCATGATGATTTCAAAGCGCTCCATCCCAGCGGGCTGCGCGCCGCCGGCTCGATCTTGGGCGCAGATGTAAAGGGTGGGGTCTTGGGGCAGCTGGCCTGACCGGATGGGCCCAAACTCTTTTTTTGGGTCGTCTCCAAAAAAGACGGTATGATGGCTGAGGTCAGGTCCGGTTGGTTGGGCCGCGAATGTGTGGACATGTGCGGATAGGCTGCGTGTTTGGACGTGCTCATTGGGGACGGCTGCGCGGCTGGATTTGCCCAGCAACCCGTCTTGCAGCGCTTTTGGGTCCCCGTTGAACAAAACGCGGGCAGTTTCGTGGCGTGTGCCGTCGTCTGTGGTTAGTCCGCAGATGCTGCCGTTTTGGACGTTTATCTGTTTGATATGTGTATCGAGTTTGAACGTAGCTCCGCGCGCTTGTGCAAGGGCGCGGAGTGTCTGCGCCAGTTGGTGCATTCCGCCTTTTACAGCATAGACGCCCAAAGCCTCGGAGTGTGAGATAAGCGACAACAGAGCAGGGGAGGCAAAAGGATCACCACCGACATAAGTGGCGTAGCGCCCGTAAAGCTGGGCGAGCCGTTTGTCTTTGAAATTGTGCCGCAGCGATTGCATGAGAGTAAACCACGGTGCCATCTTGGGCACGAGCGATGGACGCGACATCACTTTACGTGTCAGTTCCGTTTGCGATGGAAACGCGGCCTGCATCATAGGTGCGTCAAACGCTTCATAAAGAACGCGGGCGCGTTCAGCGAAAGCGCGATAGTCTTTTTCAGCGCGTGCGCCGCCCCACGTGCGAATGTTCGCAGCGGTCTCATCGGGGTTTGCCATTAGGTCAAGCATGCTGCCATCGGACCAGTAGTGGCGCGTAAGAATTTTTGCAGGCGTCAGGGTTAGGTAATCCCCCAAGCTTTCCCCGACATCATCGAAGAGTTTTTCAAACACCTGACGCATCGTGAACACGGTTGGTCCGGCATCAATCGGCCCTGCTGCTGATGCGACGGTGCGCATTTTGCCGCCAACATCACTTGCGCTGTCAAAGACCGTGACATCCAGCCCCGCATCAGAAAGGCGCAAAGCCGCAGCTAATCCGCCGATCCCTGCGCCAATGATGGCGATGCTGTTGTTTGTTCGGTGCATGGTTTCGTTGACTCGCGCTCACTAATGTGTCCACTATAGTTTACACATTTCAAGATGGCTATAGTTTACATATTGCCATCTAAAGGAGCGGACCATGCCATTATCGAGCCGAATAGAGAGCGCGATTAACGCAGCCATTCAGATAGGTGAGGCGCGGCCTGCGCCGCCTAAACTGGCCTCGGCGCTTCGATACGGTGTTACGCCGGGGGGCGCGCGGATACGCCCGACGATTCTCACGTCTGTTGCTTTGGCATGTGGCGATGATCGCCCCGGCATGACGGACGCTGCTGCGGCGGCACTTGAGTTGGTTCACTGCGCGTCACTGGTGCATGATGATCTTCCGTGTTTTGACAATGCAGATACGCGCCGTGGCAAAAAGACTGTCCACTTGGCCTATTCTGAGCCGCTTGCAGTGCTCACTGGCGATAGTCTGATTGTGCTGGCGTTTGATGTTTTGGCACGCGCTGGCGTTGAAGATCCGGCGCGGGCGCTTGAGTTGGTGAAGATTTTGTCGACCCGAACTGGCAGCCCTTATGGCATTTGCGCAGGGCAGGGGTGGGAAAGCGAAACAGATGTGAACTTATCTGCTTACCATCAAGCCAAGACTGGCGCGTTATTCATCGCGGCAACCCAGATGGGCGCTGTTGCGGCTGGCCAAGAGGCCGAGCCATGGTTTGAATTGGGCGCACGGATTGGTGAGGCGTTTCAAGTCGCTGATGATTTGCGCGACGCGCTTTATGATGCAGAAACACTTGGTAAGCCCGCTGGCCAAGATGAATTGAACGCACGGCCCAATGCGGTCACAGAGCTTGGGGTGCAAGGTGCTGTGACGCGCCTCAAGGATATTTTGGGTGGCGCAATTGCGTCTATTCCGTCGTGCCCGGGCGAAGCGTCACTCGCCAAGATGGTGCAGATGACAGCGCAGAAACTTACGCCCGTTGCGCCGGTTCCTGGCGAATAAATGACGGAAGCTGTATTGAAGACACGTTGGACCACCCGCCTTATAGCGAGCCGTGGTTTTCAAAAGTGGGCTGCGCGTTTTCCTTTTACGCGGGCTGTTGCACGCCGTGAGGGTGAGGCGCTTTTCGATCTGGTATCAGGGTTTGTCTACAGTCAGGTTCTGTATGCCTTAGTAACCCTCGATATTCCTCAAACCCTAAAGGCAGCGCCCCGATCATCGCGCGCGTTGGGGGCAATGCACGGCATTGAAGAACGCAAAATGGAGGCGCTGTTACAGGCGGCACAGGCTCTAAAGTTAGTTCAAAAGCGCAAGGGCGCATATGAGCTGGCTCGTCGTGGTGCGGCTCTTATTGGGGTGCCAGGCCTTGAGGCGATGATCCGCCATCATGATGTGTTTTACCGAGACCTGACAGACCCCGTTGCTTTGCTTCATGGTGAAACAGAGACGGAATTGGCAAATTTCTGGCCTTACGTATTTGGCGGTGAAATGCCAGCAGAGCAGGCCAAAACGTATTCCGACCTCATGGCTGATAGTCAGGGTTTGGTTGCCGAAGATACTCTGCGCATGATTAATCTTGGCGGGATCACGCGCTTGATGGATGTGGGTGGTGGATCAGGGGCCTTTTTGTCTGCTGTGCAAAAGGCTGCCCCTAAGCTGTCTTTGTGCCTATTTGATTTGCCCGATGTGGCCCCTCAGGCGCGTGCGCGTTTGGGGGAAGGTGTTGAGCTGACATCGGGTAGTTTCAAGACCGACTCGCTGCCTGAAGGTGCCGATGCAATTTCTCTGATCCGAGTTCTTTATGATCACAGTGATGAGACAGTGCGTGATTTGTTGGCCAAAGTTTACATTGCATTGCCAGCTGGTGGGCGCCTTATCATCTCAGAGCCTATGACAGGTGGTGTGGTCCCGCACGGGCCAGGAAATGCATATTTTGCGTTTTACTGCATGGCCATGCAGACGGGCCGCGCGCGATCTGCTGAGGAAATCGCTCAACTTTGCACTGATGCTGGCTTTGAGGGTGTTCGTATCCCGCGCGCGCCGCGGCCTTTTGTGACCAGCGTTGTCGAGTCTGTCAGACCTCGTTGACAAGAGAATTTCAAAAAACTGTCTAATTTAATTGACACATTGGTGTGTCAGTTTAGAATGACATACTAAGCGTAACGCTGTGCTGAGTCTTTCTTCACACATGCAAATACGTAGATGAGGGAGTAAACGTGGAAGCATCCGCAGTCATATTGAAAGGTCCAAAGGACCTTGGGCTTGCCAAAGTCGCGCTTAAAGCGCCGGCAGCGAGTGACGTTATGGTGCAGGTTGCTCACTCGGGCATTTCCACGGGTACCGAGAAGCTGTTCTGGTCCGGTGCGATGCCCCCATTCCCCGGTATGGGATACCCGCTTGTTCCCGGATATGAGGCCGCCGGCGAAGTTGTCGAAGCAGGCTCTAACTCAGGCTATAGTGTTGGTGAGCACGTCTTTGTTCCTGGTGCCAACTGTTATGAAGATGCATTTGGTCTGTTTGGCGGCTCTGCTAAAATTCTTGTTAGTGATGCCTCACGGGTGACACGTATTGATCGCGGCTTTGGTGCGCAGGGTGCTTTGCTGGCATTGGCGGCAACAGCGCGTCACGCGATGGCAGGTGTTGATAAAGCATTGCCCGATTTGATTGTTGGTCATGGCACTTTGGGCCGACTTCTTGCGCGCCTTACAGTAGCCGCGGGTGGTCCAGCGCCAACTGTTTGGGAAATTGATCCCGACCGTATGGCGGGTGCCCAAGGCTATCAGGTTGTGCATCCAGATGCTGATACCCGCAAAGATTACCGCGCCATTTATGACGCGTCAGGTCGCGCTGATCTGATCAATGATTTGATCGGTCGTATTTCCCGCGGCGGTGAGATTGTGCTGGCTGGGTTTTACCAAGACCCGCTCTCTTTCGCATTTCCACCCGCTTTCATGAAGGAAGCGCGTTTGCGGATCGCAGCAGAGTGGGACGCAGATGACCTAATGGCCACGCGTGCACTTGTTGAAAGTGGCGCGCTGTCTTTGGACGGACTGATTACCCACGAGCGCACAGCCGCTGAGGCGACTGATGCGTATGAACAAGCTTTCACGGATCCTTCTTGTTTGAAAATGATCCTCAACTGGAGTGCAGTAGCATGAAAGACGAAGTGCCGAACCTAAAAGATTTCGACCAGCGTTTGCGTGACGAAGCACACGAGGATCTGGCGGACATCATTGCTGAAGAGCCTACAAGTAAGACGCAGATCATTGCGATCTACGGCAAGGGCGGTATCGGTAAATCCTTCACACTTGCTAACCTCAGCCACATGATGGCCGAGCAAGGCAAGCGCGTTCTGTTGATTGGCTGCGATCCAAAGTCTGATACGACGTCCCTACTGTTTGGTGGCAAGGCATGCCCAACGATTATCGAGACTTCCACAAAGAAAAAGCTGGCCGGTGAAGAAGTAAAAATTGGCGATGTTTGCTTTAAGCGTGGCGGTGTTTTTGCGATGGAACTTGGCGGCCCTGAAGTTGGCCGTGGGTGTGGTGGTCGCGGGATTATCCACGGGTTTGAGTTGTTGGAAAAGCTCGGCTTTCACGACTGGGACTTTGATTATGTCTTGTTGGATTTCTTAGGCGACGTTGTTTGTGGTGGCTTCGGTTTGCCAATTGCCCGCGACATGGCTCAGAAAGTTATCCTTGTTGCTTCTAACGATTTGCAGTCATTGTATGTGGCGAACAACGTTTGCTCTGCAGTTGAATACTTCCGCAAGCTTGGCGGCAACGTCGGTGTCGCGGGCCTCGTTATCAATAAAGATGATGGTACAGGCGAAGCAGCAGCATTTGCTGAGGCTGTAGATATTCCTGTGCTTGCGGCCATTCCGCAAGACGATGATTTGCGTAAGAAATCGGCAAACTACCAAATTGTTGGCACGTCGAAATCTCAATGGGGTGATTTGTTTGCAGGTCTTGGTGATGCAGTTGCGATTGCACCACCTGTACGTCCAGCGCCGCTTGACCAAGATGGGTTGTTGGGTCTGTTTGACGCCTCTGAAACCGGCGGCGATGTGGTGCTTGAGCCTGCAACTGATGAAGACATGCGCGGCAAGCACGCTGGCACAAAAGTTAGCCTTGAAGTGGTTTATGACGATGTTTGATCGTCGCCAAAATATGGACAGCGCTCAATGAGTGGTGAGGTCACATATGACGCAGCAGCGCAAGCTGAGGTGACAGTGGGCGAGGGTCGTTCTGCTGGTGCTGATGTGCCGCCTGTGGGCGATGCGCTTGGGTGTCATTCAGGCAGCACAATGGCTGAGGCTGCGAAAGCTGCGGGGAACTCTGAGTTACTTGAAAAGTTTGCGGCCGATTATCCTGTCGGACCGCATGATAAACCGCAGTCGATGTGCCCTGCATTTGGATCAATGCGTGTTGGCTTGCGGATGCGCCGCACAGCGACGGTTCTGTCAGGTTCTGCGTGTTGTGTGTACGGCCTGACCTTTGTGAGCCACTTTTATGGAGCCCGTCGCTCTGTTGGATATGTGCCATTTAGTTCCGAGACTTTGGTCACTGGTAAGCTGTTTGAGGACATCCGCGAGAGTGTTCATGAATTGGCAGATCCGGATCAGTATGATGCGATTGTTGTAACGAACCTATGTGTGCCAACCGCATCCGGCGTGCCTCTGCGGTTGTTACCAGACGAGATCAACGGTGTGCGTATCATCGGCATTGATGTGCCTGGTTTCGGTATTCCCACCCACGCCGAAGCAAAAGATGTCTTGGCGGGTGCGATGCTTAATTATGCGCGTCAAGAAGTTGCTGCGGGTCCTGTGCCTGCGCCGAAGGGTGGCAAGAATGATCGCCCAACCGTGAGCTTGTTGGGTGAAATGTTCCCTGCGGATCCAATGATGATTGGTGCGATGCTTGCACCGATGGGTCTGGCGGCTGGCCCTGTGGTGCCATGCCGTGAATGGCGCGAGCTTTACGCCGCCCTTGATTGTGGCGCGGTTGCTGCGATCCACCCGTTTTATACGTCAGCTGTGCGTGAATTTGAGGCGGCTGGTCGTCCGGTAGTGGGCTCTGCGCCCGTTGGTCTTGATGGTACTGCTGATTGGCTTGCAGGTATTGGTGATGCGTTTGGTCTTTCAAAGGATCAGGTCGCAGCTTCCCAGAATGCGTTTTTGCCAGCGATTAAAGCAGCCCTTTCCGAAAAGCAGATCAAAGGTGTTATCAACGTTTCGGGCTATGAGGGTTCCGAGTTGTTGGTCGCGCGTCTGCTCATCGAGAGCGGCGCTGAAGTGCCCTACGTTGGCACGGCTTGTCCAAAAACTGCTTGGAACAAAGCAGATGCAGAATGGCTCGCGGCCAAAGGTGCGACTGTGAAATTCCGCGCGAGCCTTGAAGATGATTGCGCCGCAATGGAAGCGATCAAACCTGATCTGGCAATCGGTACAACGCCTGTCGTTCAAAAAGGCAAAGAGCTGGGTATTCCGTCTTTGTATTTCACCAACCTTATTTCCGCGCGGCCTTTGATGGGGCCAGCGGGTGCTGGGTCACTGCAAGATGTTGTGACCGCTGCCATGGGTAACAAGTCCCGTATGGATCACATGCGTGCATTCTTTGAAGGCGTTGGTCACGGGGATACCGCAGGTGTCTGGGAAGGCACGCCGAATTTGCGTGAAGACTTCCGCGCATTGAATGCCAAGAAAATTGAACGCGCCGCTAAGGCCGCAAAAGCGGCGGAGATGGTGTAATGCTGATCCAAGACCACGATAGAGCAGGGGGCTACTGGGGCGCTGTTTATGCGTTCTGCGCAGTCAAAGGCCTGCAGTGTGTTATTGATGGTCCCGTCGGGTGTGAGAACCTGCCGGTAACTTCAGTATTGCATTATACCGATGGTCTGCCGCCCCATGAGTTGCCAATCGTGGTGACGGGTTTGGGCGAAGAAGAACTTGGCCGCGACGGTACCGAAGGTGCAATGAAGCGTGCGTGGGGCACTCTTGATCCTGCATTGCCTGCCGTTGTTGTCACGGGCTCTATCGCCGAGATGATCGGCGGCGGTGTCACGCCTATGGGCACAAACATTCAACGCTTTTTGCCGCGCACGATTGATGAAGATCAATGGGAAGCAGCGGACCGCGCAATGACGTGGATCTTTACTGAATTTGGCATGACCAAAGGCCGGATGCCCAAAGAGAAAAAGCGCGAAGAGGGTGCTGCCCCGCGTGTGAATATTTTGGGTCCAATGTATGGCACGTTCAATATGCCATCTGATCTTGCCGAAATTCGCCGGCTTGTTGAGGGCATCGGCGCAGAGATAAACATGGTGATGCCGCTCGGGGCGCATGTTGCCGAGATGCGTGACTTGGTGAATGCAGATGTAAACGTCTGCATGTACCGCGAGTTTGGCCGCGGCTTGTGCGAGGTCTTGGGTAAGCCCTATTTGCAGGCACCTGTTGGCATCGACAGTACAACGAAATT
This sequence comes from Thalassobium sp., assembly GCA_024640765.1. Lineage (GTDB taxonomy): Bacteria > Pseudomonadota > Alphaproteobacteria > Rhodobacterales > Rhodobacteraceae > Nereida. The sequence continues at coordinate 119,055 of JAHEEK010000003.1, forward strand.
TCTGCGGTCTTTGGGTGAACTTCTGGACCTTGATCCAGAGCCGTTCATTGAGCGTGAAAAACATTCAACGATCAAACCTGTTTGGGATTTGTGGCGTTCTGTGACGCAAGATTTCTTCGCGACAGCCAGCTTTGCGATTGTGGCAAATGAAACCTATGCCCGTGGCATTCGTCATTTCCTTGAAAGCGATCTTGGCTTGCCTTGCGCTTTTGCTGTTGCGCGGACTGCCGGTAAGAAAACCAACAATGACGAAGTTCGTGCGATGATGGGCCAGAAGCGGCCCCTGATCGTTTTGGGCAGCATCAACGAAAAGATGTATCTTGCCGAGCTGAAATCAGGGCACGGTCCCGCGCCATCATTCATACCAGCCAGCTTTCCAGGCGCTGCTATTCGCCGTGCAACGGGCACACCATTTATGGGCTACGCGGGCGCTACGTATCTTTTGCAAGAAGTCTGCAACGGGTTGTTTGATGCGCTGTTCCATATTCTGCCACTTGGTACGGAGATGGACGCAGCAGAGGCCACGCCAACTTCTTTGCGGCGCGATCTGCCGTGGGAGCCTGAAGCTCAGGCCGCTCTTGACCGGATCGTTGCGACACACCCCATTTTGACCCGCATTTCAGCGGCCAAAACACTGCGCGATGCAGCTGAAAAATCAGCGCTCGATGCGGGACACGACACCGTTAGCACAGCGACGGTTGAAGCTTTGGCGCCACAACAGCGCCAAGCAAAACAAGGAGAGTCTGCATGACGGACATGACATCAAACCCACCGCGCGCGGCAAAAACAAAGTCTAACCAGACCGAGTTCGCCGTTTATTTCGCGGTCATTTTGCTGGCGACATTGCCGCTGGCATGTCTGAGTTGGGCGCTTGCCAGCCTCAAGTCAAAAAGTTTTCAGCGCAAAGGGCCATTTGCCCGCGCATGGTCACAGGCGCGTATTATGACGCCTATGATTTTCTCGGCCTAAGGGCCGGGTCCGGCGCGCAGGCTAGCTAGCCTGTTTGCCATACCAAGTTTTCTCAACGGCATTCGCCGGGTCGTTGGGGGAAGGACTGTGGAAGGGTTCTTCACGAGGTTCGTTATCCCGCCCCCGGGGTGACGGATTGTGGCAGGGGATGAGCCCCTGTCGTAACCCTGCCGCGGGGGATGCGCGGCATCAGTTATGGAGGAATATCCTATGGCTGACCTGTCCTTTACTGGGCTCACGGATGAGCAGGCTCAAGAGCTTCACTCGGTGTACATGAGCGGCCTTTGGCTGTTTGTTGCAGTTGCAGTTGTCGCGCACATTGCCACGTTCATTCAGTTTCCATGGTTCTAAGGAGCGATTGATAGATGGCTAAGTTCTACAAAATTTGGATGATCTTTGATCCGCGTCGCGTGTTTGTTGCACAAGGCGTTTTCCTGTTCTTGTTGGCAGCAATGATCCACATGGTTCTTCTGAGCACCGACGGTTTCAACTGGTTTGAAATCGCTGCTGCAAAGAATGGCCTGGGCTAATCGCACCGACCTAAGCAAACGCTGTGGGCGGGCCTGAACCCCGCCCACCGCATACACCAACTAAGTTTAACAAAGACGGCTCGTGTGGCGCCTGCCACCCTGCCGCTTAATGCGGAGATAGAAGATGGCATTGCTCAGCTTCGAGAAAAAATACCGCGTCCGCGGAGGGACATTGATCGGCGGCGATCTCTTCGACTTCTGGTTTGGTCCATTTTATGTGGGCTTCTTCGGGGTCACCGGAGCGTTTTTCGCGCTGCTCGGCACAGTCCTTATCTTTTACGGCGCATCACTGGGTGACACTTGGAACCCATGGCTCATTTCGATTGAGCCTCCTGAATTAGAAGTGGGCCTTGGCATGGCACCGCTGGCAGAGGGCGGCCTTTGGCAGATCATCACGATCTGTGCGATTGGCGCGTTTGTCAGTTGGGCAATGCGCGAGGTCGAGATCTGTCGCAAACTTGGCATGGGCTATCACGTCCCTGTTGCGTTTGGCATGGCGATTTTGGCGTATGTAACGCTTGTTGTAATCCGTCCTGTTCTTATGGGCGCTTGGGGTCACGGCTTCCCTTATGGGATTTTCAGCCACCTCGATTGGGTTAACAACGTCGGCTACGCGTATGGCAACTTCCATTACAACCCGGCGCATATGATTGCGATTACGTTCTTCTTCACAACCACGCTTGCGCTTGCGCTGCACGGTTCGTTGATCTTGTCAGCAGCCAACCCTGAAAAGGGCGAGCAAATGTTGTCACCTGATCATGAAGATACGTTCTTCCGCGATTTCATTGGCTATTCGATTGGGCCGCTAGGCATCCACCGTTTGGGTCTGTTGCTGGCACTGAATGCTGGTTTCTGGTCAGCGGTTTGTATCGTTATCTCCGGCACCATCTGGTTCGATGCATGGTCTGAGTGGTGGTACTGGTACGTTGAGCTGCCCTTCTGGGCCGACATTGAGGGAGGCGTAAATGGCTGAGTATCAAAACATTTTCACTCAAGTGCAGGTTCAAGGCCCACCTGAATGGGGCATGGACAACGAAAACAACATGCAAGAAGAGCGCACAAAATCCGTAGGGTTTTCCACGCTCGCAGGTTGGTTTGGTAACGCACAGCTTGGTCCGATCTATCTGGGTCCGCTCGGTGTGATCTCTATGGCAACTGGCGCGATCTGGTTCTTGATGGTTGGCTTTAGCTTTTGGGCTCAAGCAGGCTACAACCCAGCCGTGTTCATGCGTGATTTGTTCTACTTCTCGCTTGAGCCGCCTGCACCTGAGTACGGTCTGTCCTTCGCGCCATTGGCCGAAGGAGGCATGTGGATCATCGCCAGTTTCTTCTTGCTGGTCTCTGTCATGACATGGTGGGCACGCTCATATGTTCTGGCGCAGCAACACAAGATGGGCAAACACGTCTTCTGGGCCTTTGGTGCAGCGATTTGGTTGTTCTTGGTGTTGGGTCTTATCCGTCCTGTGTTGATGGGAAGCTGGTCTGAGGCTGTGCCTTACGGCATCTTTAGCCACCTGGATTGGACGCTGAATTTCTCAGTGACACACGGCAACCTGTTCTATAACCCGTTCCACGCACTTTCGATCGTGTTCCTTTATGGCTCGACCCTGCTCTTTGCGATGCACGGCGCGACCATCCTTGCTGTGACCCGCTACGGTGGTGATCGCGAATTGGAACAGATCGCTGATCGCGGAACTGCATCTGAACGTGCGGGTCTCTTCTGGCGCTGGACCATGGGTTTCAATGCGACGATGGAAGGTATCCACCGTTGGGCGTGGTGGTTCGCGGTGCTCACCTGCATCACTGGCGGTATCGGTATTCTTCTGTCCGGTACGGTTGTGGATGATTGGTATGCATGGGCGCAGCTGCACTATTACGCACCTGCAGATTTTTAGGAGGATATGAATATGTCAGATCCAAAACCCCCATTTGGTGGAGATTTCTCAAAGGCGCGTATGCAGTCTGAAATCTTCGGTCAGATGTTGTCCGGCGCAGTTATTGCCGCGGCAGTCATCGGTGGGCCTATCGTGTTTGTCTATGTGCTTGCGTTCCTTGGCTCGTTCTTGCCCGAGGATAGCAAAGAAGCGCTGGACCCAACTCCAGATAGCTTCTCGTATTACGAGCAGCTGATCGACGACCGGACTTTCGTCTAGTCGGCATCTGGGTGAACTTTCTCAAGGTGGGTCGCCGCCGCCTTGCGGGAAACGAGATTGATTAGGGCGCTGCTGTTATGCGCGCGCCCTGATCACAAGCCATCAGATCCTTCCTTCCCGGCGGATCTGGTATCGGGGTCTCCACACCCCGGTTCCCTTCCTGTTGGCTACAGGAAACTGGCGTCGCATCGGGTAACCGGTGCGGCGCTTTTTTATTTCTGATCTGGGAGGATCCGCCATGACTGACCGTCCGTTGACCCCGCATCTTGACCGCATCACTACGCCCGCTGATTTAAAGGGGCTGACCGATGATGCTTTGCGACACGTAGCAGACGAAGTCCGAGCCGAGGTCATTTCAGCCGTGTCTGAGACGGGCGGTCATTTGGGCAGCTCCCTTGGTGTGGTCGAGCTGACTGTAGCGCTTCATGCGGTTTTCAATGCCCCTTACGATAAACTTGTCTGGGACGTAGGGCATCAGTGCTATCCCCATAAAATTCTTACAGCGCGCAGGGATCGTATCCGTACGCTTCGTCAGGAAGGTGGGCTATCTGGCTTTACCAAACGCGCGGAGTCTGAGTATGATCCTTTTGGCGCCGCGCATAGTTCTACATCAATTTCAGCGGCGTTGGGCTTTGCCACAGGTCGTGACCTTGGCATGCCAACGGGGGATGCGATTGCGGTGATTGGCGACGGCTCTATCAGTGCTGGCATGGCGTATGAAGCGATGAACAACGCGGGGCATGAAAAACGCCGGATGTTTGTGATCCTCAACGATAATGACATGAGCATTGCACCGCCCGTAGGGGCGATGTCCGCATATCTCAATCAACTCAACGGGACGCCCTTTGAGCTGTTCAAAGATATGGGCGAAGCTTTTGAAGCGTCGCTACCTCAGCCGATGCGAGACGGCGCGCGCCGTGCGCGTGAATTAGTAACTGGCCAAGGGGGTGGGAGTTCCCTGTTTGAGCAATTGGGCTTTACATACATCGGGCCGGTTAATGGTCACGACATGCCTCAACTTTTGGCAGTTTTGCGTCGTGCAAAGGCGCAATCGGATGGACCTGTTCTGATCCACGCGTGCACAGTAAAGGGCAAAGGATACGCACCGGCCGAGGCGTCTAATGATTGCTATCACGGCGTTTCAAAATTTAATGTAACAACTGGCGAGCAGCAAAAATCCAAACCTAATGCGCCAAGCTATACCAAAGTGTTCGGTGAGACTTTGACAGAGCTTGCGGCAAGTGATCCCAAAATTGTGTCTGTGACAGCGGCGATGCCTTCTGGTACTGGGCTTGATCTTATGCAGAACCGTTTTCCGAAGCGAGTGTTTGATGTCGGCATCGCTGAACAGCACGCAGTCACATTTGCGGCTGGTTTAGCTGCCACGGGTCTGCGCCCGTTCTGTGCGATCTATTCAAGCTTTTTGCAGCGCGGTTACGATCAGATCGTGCACGATGTTGCACTTCAGAACTTACCTGTGCGGTTTGCAATAGACCGTGCTGGGCTCGTAGGCGCGGACGGCCCGACCCATGCCGGTGCGTTCGATGTGGCCTACCTTGCGAACTTGCCAAATATGACAGTGATGGCCGCTGCTGATGAGGCCGAACTGAAGCATATGGTCGCAACCGCTGTGGCCTTTGATGATGGGCCAATCGCGTTTCGGTACCCGCGCGGTGAAGGTGTTGGCGTAGCAATGCCTGATGCAAAAATCTTGGAGATTGGTAAGGGCCGTGTGGTGTCACAGGGTAGCGACGTGGCGCTTTTGTCCTTTGGTACGCATTTGTCTGAATGCACCAAAGCTGCAGAGGAACTCGCAACCCATGGTATCTCATGTACCGTTGCAGATGCGCGCTTTGCTAAACCGCTTGATCATGACTTGATCCGACAACTGGCCAGTAATCACCGTGCGCTAATCACAATTGAGCAAGGCAGCGAAGGTGGCTTTGGTGCTATGGTACTGCATTATCTTGCTAACTCTGGGCTGCTTGATGGTAAGCTTGCTGTACGCACCATGACGCTACCGGATCGGTTTATTGATCAAGCAAGTCCTGCCGCAATGTATGTCGATGCGGGATTAACGGCTGTTGATATTGCTGCCAGTGCTATGCAAGCAGTCGGGAAGAATATAGTAAAATTAACATAATCATGATTATGCGTAGTATCCACTTCAGTGGAAGTGAGCTACCTTCAAGTGCGCCCTTTGTTAGAAAACAATACGTTATTTAACGAGACAAAAAGCATATTGAACAACGTCATGACAGTGTCTCCTTTAACCAGCGAGATACGTGCGGAACCACGTTACCATACGTTGCTCGGCAAGCTTGGCTGCAGCCTCATCATAGCGCGGTGTCGTGTCATTGTGAAACCCTCAATGGTCCCCGCCACATTTGGTGGAACTTTGTAGCGTCTTCGCGTGACAAGATTGAAGCCGCCAAGGTTGCTTGGGCGGCGGGTGATTGGGCGCACGGTCGGTTCCAATTACCACCCGACGATAATGATGAGTTCATCCCCCTGCCCTAGTTTGCCGCCTTAAGTGGGAAAAGCAAAAAATCGGCTAAGTAAGATCATTTGTCTCAATTGGTTGGGCGCAAAGGTACGAACAATCTGAGTAGCTTACTTTAGCACAATAATTTTCTGCCATGTGTGATTATGCAGAATATTATCCCGCATAGTGGCTCTTTGGCTCTATTTACGAGAATTAAATTTTCGCTTAATGCCACTTTGAAACAAATTTTGGGAACGCGTTATGAGATTTATTTTTACCACACTCGTCGCAATCGTTGGTATTGCTACAGCGCCGCTCGCGGCAACATTTGGACCGCTTGTCGAGGCTGATGATCTTGCCAACGCGCTAGATACGAAACAACCCGTTCTTCTCGATATCCGCAACGACGGCTATTCGGACTCCCACGTGGACGGCGCACTTTGGGCACCGTACAAATTGTTCCGTGGCACCAAAGACAATCCCGGCCGCCTTATGGATTTGGCGGTTTTGGAAGAGCACCTTGAGAAGCTAGGCCTCGAGCAAGACGAGCCTATTGTCATCATTTCAGAAGGTAACACTGATACAGATTTTGGTGCAGCAGCGCGTGTATATTGGACGCTTAAATCAACCGGCTTCACCGACCTGAGCATCCTGAACGGTGGTCGGATTGCATGGCGAGATGCAAAGCTGCCCCTAAACAACACGCTTGAAACCGCAGTGCCGAGCCAGCTGGACCTTGAGTTTGATACCACTTGGTTGGCGGATACTCAGCACGTGTCTTCAGTGGTAGAAGGTGAGAATTCAGGTCTTTTGGTTGATGCACGGCTGCCCGAGTTCTTTGCTGGCGACAAAGCACACGGTGCTGCCAAACGCCCAGGGACGTTGCCCGGCGCTATTAACCAGTCCTACGCAACATTTTTTGAAAATGGAGCCGCAGCCATCTCAACCCCGACAGATATTTCTGCTTTGAAAGCCTCGCTTGGCATTAAGGGTGACGAAGAGGTCATCTCGTTTTGCAACACTGGGCACTGGGCCGCGACACATTGGTTCGCTCTGTCCGAGCTTGCGAATGTTGAAAACGCAAAGCTCTACGCTGGATCGATGGTTGAGTATTCCAACGCGGACTTGCCGATGGAAAACACACCAGGCGTCTTTAAAAACCTGCTTCGTCAAATTGGATTCTAGCTTTGTCTGATCTTGCGCAACCAATTGCGGGGGGCAACCCCCGCAAATTTTTCACGTCTGCGGCAGTGTTATTCTTTGCTGTATTCCTGTGCTTGTCTGTGTCTGCAATTGCGGGTCTTCGATATGGTTTAATGATTGCAATTGGCCTTGGATTTGGAGCCACTTTAGAAGCACTGCGCTTTGGCTTTGCAGGGCCATGGCGGGCAATGATTTTGCGACGTGACCCTTCGGGTATCTGGGCTCAACTCCTTGCAATCGGAATTGTGGCGTTATTTGCGATACCACTCATCAATAGTAACTCAGGTGAAGTTAACGCCGCTGCCGCACCCATAGGATACGCTATGGTTTTGGGCGCGTTTGTTTTTGGTGTCGCCATGCAAATTGTATTGGGATGTGGGTCTGGCACTTTGGTAAACGCTGGATCCGGCAATCTTGTTTCTCTAATAGCCTTGCCCTTTTTTGCCGTTGGCAGTTTTGCAGGGGCTTTTCACCTATCTTGGTGGACGGGTCTTGGCGCGCTTCCAGCACAAAATTTAACTGGTTGGGCAGGTACCTTCACTACCTTGTTCGTTTTGTCATGCGTTGCTGCGTTTTTGTGGTGGAAGGCAGAGCCACAGCTACGCCGGCTTCCTACGCGGTTAATACTAGCAGCAGTCCTAGTTGCTGTATTAGCACTTCTTAACTTGATCGTATCGGGACAGCCGTGGGGCGTAGTTTATGGTCTAGGACTTTGGGTAGCTAAGGGCGCATATTTCTCCGGCGCAGACCTATCCGGATCAGTCTTTTGGACCGCCGCAGGATCGCTAGAACGCATCCAGGCAAGCGTACTGACAGATTATACATCGCTCACAAATATCGGTCTGATCGCAGGCGCGTTCTTGGTGGCTTTTTGGCGAAAGAGTTTGTCACAACCACTGCCAAAGGTGCCAATGTCAGGCTGGGTCTACGCAGCAGCCGCAGGGTTTCTAATGGGATACGCTGCTAGATTGGCCTTTGGATGTAACGTCGGGGCGTTCTTTTCTGGCATATCCACCGGTAGTCTTCACGGGTGGGTTTGGTTCGCTTTCGCCTTTATGGGATCGTACTTGGGAATTTATTTGCGCCCACGATTAGGGCTGGAAGTATGACTTTGACGAGATATCTCACTGCTTCAATCGCGATAACACTTGTCGTCAGCTTTCTGATCTTTGACCTGATCATGATACCGCCGAACCCATACGTTGCGCCGAGTGCCATAAGCCTTGGATCAGGTGAGGTAGCCGCAGGCGGATTTTGCGGAGATTTGCCAGTTACAACGAACAAATGAAGACTTTGCCTAGCTTGTGCACCAGCACAGACACGGCAATTACATCAGCCAAACTAGCTCTCTACCCTTTTCGTCGATCCTGTGCGCAAGTCCAGAAAACTCTCTCTCTAGGTATACACGGAACGCTGTACGGCAGACCTAATCGTCATACGTCCATTGATGGTATGGACAGACAAGACGGGCTTTGTTGCCACGGGCCTTATCGCACAACCTAGACCCACGGTGGCGACATGTGTTGTGAAACGCACGGATTTCGCCCTGTTTATCGCGCAATCCAATAATCAACGCCTCATGAACCGCTAGCGTGATATAGCCACCGGCATTGGGGATCTCACACTCAGGTGCTGCGAACAGCCATTCTTGATAGAAGATCGCGTCTATATCAGCCTGGAAGACATCGGCATCATTGTAAAACTCTTGCGGCAGTGAATATCCCGCCTGTCAGGCTTCCTACGCGGTGCTTAAAATATGTGGGGAGGCTGACATCAGCTTGGTCCTACCTTACAGAAATTATAGGATGCATATGGACTTGTTCTCAGTGCGGTCTTTCGAATTTGCGCCATACTCCAGCGAAAATTCAGCAGAAGTAAACGGTTTGCATCAATGCACGGTGTATCATCAACATGGCTGGCTCGACTTAATCATCATATTTTCAACCAGATGCGCGGGCTCCCTGAGCTACTTTTCAGAGTCAAATTCAACGATCCATTGCACTACCATTCACTCTAAAATTTACGGTTTAGATAAGCTTAGAGTTAAGTGATGATCAGGCATCAAAACTCAAAGTTCGACATCACAACAGGAATCATAAAGGTAGCATTCGATATTCCTAAAACTTGGGGTTATCGCTTGACCGGTTTCATCGTTGTGCATTCATGAAGTTAACAGCACTTCAAACACGGATGGCAAACAGATGAGAGATCAGGCGCGCGTAGTGGTTATTGGTGGCGGTATTGCTGGGTGTTCAGCGCTTTACCATCTTACGCAAGAGGGCTGGACCGACGTTATGCTGATTGAGCGTGACGAGCTGACATCTGGCACCACATGGCACTCAGCCGCGCAGGTCACCAACTTTGGCATGAACCAAACGATGGTCGGCCTGAAAACCCACTCTATCAATCTGTACAAAGAGCTGCGCGACGACCCCGAATACCCCGTCGGCTATAATTATGGCGACGGGGGCATCCGCCTTGCTAACACGCAAGCGCAAATGGATGGATACCGGCAGTTCACGTCAATGGCAGCGGGCATGGGTGTTGAATTTGAGGTGCTTGATGCTGCTGAATGTGCGCGGCGGCACCCACTTATTTCGACAGATAATCTGCTGGGGGGTCTATGGGATCCAACTGACGGTCATATTGACCCCGCACAGCTGTGCCAAGCACTGGCTCGTCGTGCGCGTCTTGCGGGCGCTGAAGTCAACCGCCACACGCCAGTCACGGGGCTCACTCAACATGCTGACAGCACATGGACGGTCCACACCGAGAAAGGTGACGTAAAGTGCGAAATCGTCGTGAACGCAGGCGGCTATAGGTGTAATGAAATCGGGGCGATGACCGGCGTCCAGCACCCGGTTGCATCAATGGAACACCAGTACTTTCTGACAGAAGACATCCCTGCGATTGCTGAGGCAGGTCACCGGATGCCACTGCTGCGCTGCCCGATCAGCGACTATTACTCGCGACAAGAAAAGGGTGGATTGCTGCTTGGGTTTTATGAACAGGATTGCCGGACTTGGGGCATGGACGGCATCGATCCCAAATTTACGAATGCACTATGCCCAGATGATTTAGATCGCATCACCGATGTCCTTGAAGGTGCGTTTGCGCGGATGCCAGTATTGATGGAAACAGGCATTCGCGAAGTGGTAAACGGGCCCATTACCTACACCATTGATGGCGCGCCTCTTGTTGGCCCGATCCCCGGAAAACGAAACGCATTCTGCATCATTGGTCTGCGCGCAGGTCTGGGTGAAGGGGGCGGCCATGGCTGGCTGTTGGCGCAACAGATCGTTCACGGTGAGGCGCAATATGACACGTGGGTTATCGATCCGCGGCGCTTCACCGGTCACGCGACTGTCGAGTTAACGGCACTCAAAGCGATCGAGGATTATCAAAACGAATTCCGCTTCCATTTCCCGCATGAACACCGTCCCGCCGGACGCCCCATGAAAACAACACCAATCACACAGATCCTTATTTCTGAAGGGGCAGAAATGGGCACCGTCAACGGGTGGGAGCGGGTTGATTACATCAAGCCAACGCAAGATTTCAAAGAAACTCTTGGGTTCAAGTTTAACGAAGTCCACGATGTTGTGGCTAAAGAAGTCACTGCAATCTCAACGAACGTTGGGATAACAGAGGTTTCTGGGTTCAACCGCTTTGAATTGACGGGCACGGATGTCCACAGCTTTCTTGATCGTATGATGTGCGGCACTGTCACCAAGCGCGAGGGTCGTGTCGGTCTGGGCTATCTTCTAAACAATCATGGCCTGCTCAAAGCCGAAGCAACAATTTCGAATATCCCTGCGTCTGATCGTGGCCCAGCACGTGTTTGGTACGGGTCGGCTGCGGCCTCTGAATATCATGATATGGATTGGCTAAAGGCGCATATCAAAGCAGACGAAGACGTCAAAATCCGCTCACTTACAAACGCACAAACGATCCTTGTGATTGCCGGACCAAAAGCGCGCGATGTTTTGTCTATGGCCGCACGTGGGGATTGGTCGCGTGAGGCATTCCCTTGGCTATCCGTGCGTGAAACTCACATCGGAATTGCACCGGCGACTGTGCTTGGCGTCAGTTTTTCAGGGGAGCTGGCCTATGAGATCCACGTTCCGAATGAAAATTTACATGCAGCCTACGTTGCTCTGCGTAAGGCTGGTGAGGCGTATGGCATGACACTATTTGGATCACGGGCTGTGGAATCCATGCGAATGGAGAAAGGCTTTTTGCACTGGAAGTCCGATATTCTGACGGAATTCGACCCCTTTGAAACTGGGCTAGAGCGTTTTGTGAAGCTCAGCAAAGGCGACTTTATTGGTAAAGATGCGCTTGAAATACGTATGGTCACTGGCCAACAGCGTAAACTGGTGACGCTCGTAATTGACACAAAGCATGCACCCGCACATGGAGGCGCATCTGTACGTTTAGATGGGCGGATTATCGGGACCGTAACATCCGGCGACTGGGGCCACCGCGTAGGCAAAAACCTTGCTTACGCATTTATAGAGCCTGAATTTTCTCAAGTAAGCACAATAATGACGGTGGATATCATCGGTGAAACATTCGCAGCCGAAGTCATTGAAAGCGGACCATACGATCCTGAGTACAGCCGCATTCGCGGCTAAGTTTTGGGTGTGAAATTTTGCGCGACGGGACCGCGGTAGGCTGTTGTCATTTCAGGGTCTACTTCGGTGCCGTCCTTCAAGAATGGCAAAATTCCCTTGCGCAGTGACTTACCGCGCATCGCGGCGATATCGTCATCTGAACGCGTAACCCTTTGTGACATGCGTCGGCCCCACTTTGCCAAATAACCGTAAAGCCGATCGATTTCGGCCTGATGTGCTGACCCTTTTGCAAGGTCGTGCACCTCGTTTGGGTCAGTCTTCAAATCGAACAACATGGGGCGGAAACCCCCTTCCGCATGCATCATTTTGAAACGGCCATCAAACACCATGAACAGTCTCGCATCCCGCGGTTCAAGGCCCAACTTGACTGCCTGTGGTGTCGCGGAAAAATCATATTCGCTGATCGCGTAGTCTCGGGTTTTCGTAGGCTGGCCATGCAGAAACGGTACAAGGCTTTGGCCTTCAAGAATGTGATCAGCGATTGTGCCACCAGCCACATCTACAAACGTAGGAACAAGATCAATAGCCTCTACGAGCGCATCGCACGTCGTGCCGCGCGTCGCATCTGCACTGCTTCGCGGATCAAAAACAATCATCGGCACTTTAACGGATGGCTCGTGAAAAAGATCCTTCTCACCAAGCCAATGATCCCCAAGAAAATCACCATGATCTGACGTGAGAACGATCATGGTGTCATCCAACTTACCTGTCATCTCAAGGTGATGCAGAAGACGACCCAAGTGATCATCACACTGCTTGATCAATCCCATGTACGCCGGCACCACTTTGGCGCGCACATCGTCATTTTGGAAAGCTGCTGCAATTTTGTTGCCCATATATGCATCATAAACTGGGTGTGCGTTTTCACGCTCGACAGGATCACGGTTGGGGGGCAAAACATGCGCGGCCCCAAAAATATCATGATAGGGTGCGGGCACAATATAGGGCCAATGGGGCTTGATATAACTGACATGAGCGCACCAGGGCCCCTCAGCCGTATCGACAAATTTGATAGCCTCAGAGGTCAGCCACGCAGTCTCACTGTCTTCTTCGCGAATGTTTGCTGGCTTATCCGCATTATCAAACATCCAACCCGAGGCTTGCTCACCGTTTTGCAGACCCGCATTCGCATGAGCGGCCCACGGATTGTCTGCCTCATATCCTTTGGTCTTAAGGTACTCGTTGTAGGGCGAGCGTTGTTCGTCGTAAAATCCATCAGGGCCTTGAGCCCAAAGCCCATCATCACGAATAACAACGTCAAAACCACATTCCGCTTGGCGGGCACCAATCATGCTATCGGCCGTGAGGCCCAAGCGCGCCATGCCTTCTGCATCTACGCGCATATGGGTCTTGCCGATCAGGTAACAATCCATCCCTGCTTTGCGCAAATGATCCCCCATCGTCATTTCACCCACACGCAGCGGAAAACCATTCCATTGTGCCCCGTGGGATGACGTATAGCGGCCTGTGTAAAAGCTCATCCGACTGGCGCCGCAAATAGGTGATTGAACATAAGCGTTCGTAAACCGCACGCCCATTTGCGCAACTCGGTCAAAATTTGGCGTGGGCAGGTATGGATGGCCGGCGCAACTCAAGTAATCGAAACGTAGCTGGTCATACATGATGAAAAGGATGTTCATTTCTTGGTGCTGCCCTGTCTTGTAGACTGTGATCTGCGCAAACGCTTAGCACGCAAAGACATGCTATTCACCACTGATAGTACATTTCTGGACTGACAGGCTTATGCGGTTTGCGCGTCATCCGCACGACGTGATCCAATTCATTAAAGTTTAAGGTCGAAAGCCAAAATGGGAAAAAGCAAAGGACATCTCCCCTTGACTAGGTACAGAATTGCCTCTTAGCTTACTATTATTAGCGCGCGCTAAAAATCACAATATCAGGTGACAAAATGGGACAGCCGAAAATTCGCAATATGGAAGAATTCGCAAACATCAGCGGAATTTCTCGCCCAACTGTCTCAAAATATTTCAACAACCCTGATAGCGTGCGCACGTCGACCCGAGCAAAAATTGAAGCTGCCCTTAAGCGGTACGATTATCAGCCTAACGTTTTTGCGATGAACCAAAACAGGCGTACAACAAAGAACATTGGTGTGGTTGTTCCAAACCTCGCCGACCCCTTCTTTTCTGAGATTGGGCGGCGTGTTGAATTGGCCTGTATTGACGCTGGCTACAGCCCCATCTTGCTAAGTTCGCACGGTAGTCCCGAGATGGAGCGGGACAATCTCACATCCTTACGCGCGCTCAAACCGGCTGGTGTCTTGCTCGCGCCGTTCGGACGCATGTCGGATGTTGAGGCCGTACAGACCTTTGACGCCGATTTCCCGCTCGTACTGTTCGACGCAAATATGAGCAGCATCGGCCAAGCATTTGTTGGAACAGACAACGCCCAAAGCGTTGATTTAATGGTGGAATACCTTTGTCGCAGTGGCGAAGCGCCTTGCTTCTTTGAAATGAAGTCACCCACAAATCCCAACGCCAACAAGCGCCGCCAGGCCTATATTGAGAGTATGGAACGCCACGGCCATGTGCCGCGTATCTATCAAGCTGATGGTGAGGGCTGGAACTTTGAGGAAATTGGTAAGGTTGAAGGTGGACGCCTTCTGGCCGCTAAGTCCTTTGAGACCAAAACTATTCTTTGCAGTAATGATCGCCTTGCTATTGGGATGTTGTCGGCGGCCTATGACCTGGGTTTACGTGTAGGGCATGGTCCGGAGTGTGACTTGCGCATTGCAGGACATGACGATCACCCTTTCTCTAAATTCACCTGCCCGCCGCTCACCACGATTGCACAAGATTATGAGGCAATCGCGAATCGTGCGGTGCGTGAGTTGTTCAGCACGTTAGAGGCCGAAGATCGGACAAAAGATCGCTCGGAGACAACGTTTGACGGCCGCCTTATTATGCGCGAGTCCGCCTAAGTCCTTGATTGAACGCCCGCTTTAAATAAAATTTACGCGCGCCAATTTGTAATTGACTTCGAGTTGCCGCCTCACCTAGTATAGTTATCACGACCCAAAGAGGAGGAAATTTGGATGTCTATCAAGAAAGCATTATACGCTGCTACAGCAATGTCGCTTTTCGCAGCCGGCGGCGCGATTGCAGACGGTCACGCAAAAGAATTGACGATTGCGATCGTGAACAACGGTCACATGATCAACATGCAGAAAGTTGCAGAAGCGTACACAGAAGAAACAGGCGTCAAGCTGAACTGGGTTTCTCTGGAGGAAGGTGTTCTGCGTGAGCAAGTAACGTCCGACACAGCAACCGGTGGTGGCCAATACGACATTATCAATATCGGCATGCAGGAAGCACCAATTTGGGGTGCAGCGGGCTGGATCGAACCCCTAGAGTTTGGCGCAGACTACGACGTTGACGACATCCTGCCGGCTATGCGCGCCGGCTTATCACACGAAGGCACGCTTTATGCAGCACCATTTTATGGTGAAAGTTCAATGGTTATGTACCGCAAAGACCTGACAGACGCAGCTGGCGTGACAATTGCTGACAATGATAGCTGGGAAAACATTACTGCTGCGGCTGCAGCAATGCACGATCCAGACAACGGCGTCTATGGTGCATGTTTGCGCGGGAAGCCAGGCTGGGGAGATGGCATGGCATTCGTAACAACCGTCGCAAACTCTTTTGGAGCAGCTTGGTTTGACAAAGATTACAATCCTACGCTGAATACACCAGAATGGAATGCAGCGGTTACAATGTATGTGAACCTGCTAAACAACTACGGCCCTCCAGGTTCTGAAGGCAACTCTTTTAACGAGATCCTTGCTCTTTATAACGAAGACAAATGTGGCCTCTGGATTGACGCAACAATTGCCGCTTCCTTCCTTGAAAACGAAAACGTTGCGTATGCTCAGTCTCCAAATGCTGGTAACCCAGTAGGTGCAAATTGGCTATGGGCATGGGCAATGGCGATCCCTGCTGGTTCCCCAAATGCAGACGAGTCTCAGAAGTTTATTGAGTGGGCAACATCTAAAGAGTACGTTCAAGCTGTAGGTAACCACCCAGACTTTGGTTGGGGATCAGTGCCAACAGGACAGCGTGCCTCTACGTATGCGATCCCTGAATTTCAAGCCGTTGCGAAGTTCGCAGCAGCTGAAATGGCTGCAATCGACTCAGCAGCTCCTGAAGCAACAGATTTGAAGCCATATGTTGGCGTACAATTTGTAGCGATCCCTGAGTTCCCAGAGGTTGGTTCCGCAGTTTCTCAAGAGATTGCAGCAGCATTGTCTGGTGCAAAGTCTGTCGAAGATGCATTGGCAGCAGGTCAAGCAGCAGCTGAATCAATCATGACTGAAGCAGGCTACTAAGTTCTGCCTTAGGTTTTCGGAAGGCCCGGCTTTGGTCGGGCTTTCCACTTTAGACGAACAGTGGGCGCCGCGGCCCAGATCGACCGCCACACAACAGCATACCAATCACCATTCAGTTAAATTACTCTTAGAACATCGCGAGCAACGTGCTTCGCAGGAGATCTCTAGTCATGTCTAACAGAACGCTTCCACGCTTGCTTCAGTCTCCGGCAGTTGTCCTGCTGTTGATCTGGATGCTGGTGCCGCTTTCGATGACGCTTTATTTTTCGTTTATTCGCTATGTGCTGAACAACCTGCGCAAACCAGAGTGGACGACACCCGCCCTCAGTAACTGGCGTGGTTTTGGCAACTACGAATTTGTCCTGAAGTCCAAAGATTTTATTTTTGCGATCCAGAACAGCCTTCTGATTGTTTGCAGCATTCTCTTCCTGACCGTGATCCTTGGCGTTCTGATCGCCGTGTTGATCAACAAGTCATTCCCCGGACAAGGCATCGTTCGCGTTCTCTTGATCTCTCCTTTCTTCGTCATGCCAGCGGTAAACGCAGTTTTGTGGATCAACATGATCCTTGACCCAGTTCTCGGCCTACAGGGCATCGCAGTCGGCAGTATCAACGACCTCGTCGATGGGCTGAGGGCCGCGCCCGGTGTTGGCTGGTTCTTCTCGCTTTGGCCTGAATTGACCCCGATTTCATTCCGCGCAACGCAAACCTCTGCTTATGCGGTGATCATCATGGTCACATGGCAGTGGACCCCTTTTGCAATCCTGATTTTCATGACGTCCTTGCAATCTGAGGATCAGCAACAAAAAGAAGCTGCCATCCTTGATGGGGCCAGCACATGGTCGCAGTTCCGCTTTTTGACGCTACCGCATCTGGGTCGTCCCATTGCGATTGTGGTGATGATCCAAGCGATTTTCCACCTTTCGCTTTATGCGGAGATCGAAATCGTAAGCCGCGGCAACGGGAATAAAAACTTGCCTTATTTGATTGGTGAATTTGCCAACAACAACATCGGTGCAGCTTCCGCGACAGGAATCTTTGCCGTCATCCTAGCCAACATCGTCGCAATTTTCTTGCTGCGCATGGTTGGCAAGACATTGATGGAGTAACGGACATGGCGATTGTTGTACAATCTTCGAAATACAGACAAATCAGCCGCACCCTTTTGGCCTGGATTGTTGGATTATTGTTCTTCTTCCCAATCTTCTGGCTTATTCTCACAAGCTTTAAGACGGATGCAGATGCGGTGAAGCCGGAATTCTTGTTCTTCTTCACGCCAACGCTAGAGAATTACACCAATATGACCGATAACTATGACTATTGGCGCTTTGCGACCAACTCAGTCATCACTTCGGTGTTCGCGACGATCTTCGCGCTCGCAGTTGGTATTCCATGCGCCTACTCCATGGCGTTCAACCCGACGCGTGCGACCAAAGATGTGCTGATGTGGATGCTCTCGACCAAGATGCTTCCTGCGGCGGCGGTCCTTTATCCGATGACCTTCCTGACCAAAAGTCTAGGACTATTTGATACGCACTTCATGGTCATTCTGGTTCTGTGCCTGATTAACCTTCCGATCGTGATCTGGATGCTCTTCACCTACTTCAAAGAGATCCCAAAAGAGATCATCGAAGCAGGCCAAATGGACGGCGTGAACACATGGGGAGAGATTAAAGAGATCCTCATCCCACTCGCATGGGGCGGCATCGCATCAACAGCATTGCTCTGCTTTATATTTTGCTGGAACGAAGCGTATTGGACGGTTCGCTTAACGACAACTGACGCCGCGACCCTGTCAAAACTCATCGAAGGGAACCGCGCACCAGAGGGTCTATTTTTTGGACGTCTCTCCGCTGTCTCCGCAGCTGCTGTTGGCCCGATCATTGTCTTGGGCTGGTTCTGTCAAAAACAATTGGTCCAAGGCCTCAGCTTTGGCGCCGTCAAGTAATACCGGGAATAGGATAATATCATGGGACGTATCGTACTTGAACAAGTGACCAAGAGCTTTGGCCAAACACAAGTCATCCCTCCATTGGATCTCACAATTGAAGACGGTGAATTTGCAGTCTTCGTTGGGCCATCAGGCTGTGGAAAATCAACTCTACTGCGCTTGATCGCAGGCCTTGAGGACACAACATCCGGCAAGGTTTTGATCGACGACGAAGACATGACCTCAGTTTCGCCTTCCAAACGCGGCTTGGCGATGGTGTTTCAGTCCTACGCGCTCTACCCACACATGACAGTGCGCAAGAACATCGCCTTTCCGATGCGAATGGCAGGCATGAGCGAAGAAGAGCAGAACAAGCGTATTGAAGCGGCAGCTGCATCTTTGAACCTCACTGATTATCTGGACCGCAAGCCGGGCCAATTATCTGGCGGTCAGCGTCAGCGTGTGGCCATTGGCCGTGCAATTGTACGGGATCCGTCTGCGTTCCTCTTTGACGAGCCGCTCTCAAACCTTGATGCTGCATTGCGCGTTGGGATGCGTCTTGAGATCACAGAGATGCATGAGCGTATGCAGACAACGATGATTTACGTGACACATGACCAAGTCGAAGCGATGACGATGGCCAATAAAATCGTCGTGCTGCAAGCGGGCGTCATCGAGCAAGTCGGCTCGCCACTGGAACTATATCACAAGCCGCGCAACAAGTTTGTCGCTGGGTTCATTGGTAGCCCAAAAATGAATCTGATCGAAGGTGCAGAAGCTAAAAAGCATGGCGCAGAAACGATCGGCATTCGTCCAGAGCATGTGACTGCCTCTAAGGCCAGTGGCCTTTGGCAGGGCACTGTTGGTGTGGCCGAACATCTGGGCTCTGATACCTTCGTGCACGTTCACGGCATCGAAGGCTGTGACCCAATGACAGTGCGCGCAGCGGGAGATGCTACGTTCAAGCATGGTGAAGAGATTTTCCTCACACCAGACGAAACGCAGCTTCACAAGTTCGACACAGCTGGATTGCGGATCGAGTAATGCAACTGGCTGGCAAGACAGCACTGATCACAGGAGCCGCCCGAGGTATCGGGCGCGCTTTTGCTGAGGCGTACATCGCTGAAGGCGCCCGCGTGGCGATTGCAGATATTGACGACACACGTGCTGCAACAACTGCTGGTGAGCTAGGTGATCGTGCTATTGCCGTGCATGTTGATGTCACCGATCCGGCAAGCATTGACACCGCAGTTGCCACTACGATTGAGCAGTTCGGTCACATCGACATTCTGATCAACAACGCGGCGATATTTACGGCCGCACCCATCGTTGAAATTGAGCGCGCGGATTATCAGCGCGTGTTTGACATCAACGTATCGGGCACGCTGTTCACGATGCAAGCTGTGGCACGCCACATGATAGAACGTGGCCAAGGTGGTAAGATCATCAACATGGCCTCGCAAGCTGGTCGTCGCGGTGAACCGCTCGTAGCTGTCTATTGTGCGACCAAGGCAGCAGTAATCAGCCTGACCCAATCCGCGGGCCTCGATTTGATCAAACATGGGATCAACGTAAACGCGATTTCTCCCGGCGTGGTCGACGGTGAGCATTGGGACGGCGTGGATGCGTTCTTTGCCAAGCATGAGAACAAAGCACCGGGACAGAAGAAAAAAGAGGTTGGCGCCGCTGTGCCCTATGGCCGTATGGGCACAGCCCAAGACCTCACTGGCATGGCCGTCTTTCTGGCCAGCGATGCGGCGAATTACATCGTCGCGCAAACATACAATGTGGATGGTGGACAATGGATGAGCTGATCTCCCTTTCTAATACGACTTTGGAGCAACTGAGCGTTGAACACCCGCAATACGGTCGCACCGCCCTCACCCCTGGCATCGTGCATATTGGCGTTGGTAACTTTCACCGTGCGCATCAGGCGTGGTATTTGCATCGCTTGATGCAAGCAGGAGAGGCCCATGATTGGGCCATTATTGGTGCAGGCGTGCGGCCCTATGATGCGGCAATGCGTGAAAAACTGTTGGCGCAGGATTGCCTGACAACGTTGATTGAATTGGACCCCGAAAACGTTTCTGCAGAAGTCGTTGGCTCCATAATTGATTACCTGCCTATCGAGGAAGGAAATGCGCCCCTCATCGCGCAAATGGCTGACCCTGCTATTCGTATTGTTGCGATGACAGTCACTGAAAGCGGCTATTACATCGACCCCGTTACTAAGGGTTTTGACGCAGCGCATCCGGATCTGCGGCACGATGCCGCCCACCCCGACACGCCGCACACCGCCTTTGGCGCACTGGTTGCAGCCCTCAAGCTACGCCGCGCGGCGGGTCACGCGCCTTTCACAGGATTGAGCTGCGACAACTTACAAGGCAACGGTGATATCTTGCGCCAGACTGTCGTGTCGTTGGCGCGTCTTTCTGATCCAAACCTTGCGGATTGGATTGATGCCAATGCGACTTTTCCAAACTCTATGGTCGATTGTATCGCGCCTGTAACGGGTCCAAAAGAACTTGCCCTTGCGCATAATTTCGGGATCAGAGATGCCGCTGTAGTTACGCACGAGGCATTTCGCCAATGGGTGATTGAAGACAAGTTCTGCGCAGGTCGCCCCGCTTGGGACACGGTTGGAGTAACTTTTTCCGATGATGTCCACGCATTCGAAACCATGAAAATTCGCATTC
This sequence comes from Thalassobium sp., assembly GCA_024640765.1. Taxonomy (GTDB): domain Bacteria; phylum Pseudomonadota; class Alphaproteobacteria; order Rhodobacterales; family Rhodobacteraceae; genus Nereida. The sequence goes on from JAHEEK010000003.1 coordinate 140,006, forward strand.
TTAATGCCGGCCATCAAGTGATCGCGAACGTTGGCGAAACGCTCAGTATCGAGACGATTGCAGGCTGCATGGCGCATCCTGCGATCCGTAATTTCTTTGGCAAGGTTGAGCGCGACGAGATTGCGCCAACCGTGGCACCTGTTCCCGGCAAGACACCCGCGGCTTATGTTGATTTGATCGAAGCGCGTTTCTCAAACCCGCGCATTGTTGACACAACCCGCCGCGTTGCCTTTGACGGGTCTGCGCGCCACACAGGTTTCGTGTTACCTATCTTGCGTGATCAACTCGCAGCAGGTCGATCTGTGAGCGGACTTGCATTGGTCGAAGCTCTTTGGGCGCGGATGTGCGCCGGTACGCGTGAAGACGGCTCAATTATTGAAGCGAACGATCCAATTTGGGCTGAGCTAAATGCCGCGGCATTGGAAGCGAAAGAACAGGCTACCGCATGGCTGGACCAGAGCAATATCTACGGTAATCTGCGCGATGCAGAGCCATTTCGTGACGCTTTTTGCCATTGGCTGACGATGATTTGGGATCAAGGATGCATTGCGGCAATGAATGAATACACCGCCTTTGATCGCCAAAAATCAGCGTGATCCGCTAACCCAACTGTACTCATCAGTCAAATAAGACCGTCACGTCGAGCGAAGACATGCTAGACGTGACGGCGGATCATCCGAATATTTGTTGGCGGAACTGATCCATATAAATTTTGACCCAAGGCGTAAATTGAGCCGGATCAGTGTCGATCGCTTGGTCGATTTCAGCAAAAGACACCCAACGGCAGTCCATAACTTCAGCTGGATTAGGGTCTATACCCAAGCTTTCATCCACGTGACCCACGAAAACGTCAACGACCTCGTGCTCAATCAAGCCTTGGAAAACATCCGCGCGGTATTCAACCGTGTCCGCAAACACGGGCTTAACACCAACGATCCCAAGTTCTTCGGTCAAACGGCGCTCAGCACATACCGCTGCATCTTCGTCCCAATCAGGATGCGTACAACAGGTGTTCGCCCACAGACCTGGCGTATGATATTTGCACATGGCGCGCTGCTGCAGCAGGACTTTATCGCCCGCAAGTAAGAAGACTGATACAGCCTTATGACGCAGGCCACGCTGATGCACCTCGAGTTTCTCAACCGGCGTCAGAACACCATCAACCCACGCAGGGATCATCACGTCCAAAGCTATATCCTTCATCTGCGCACCCTTACGTTCGAAGCGGGTTCACAAGCCCCATCAGATGCGCGACGTTCTTAATGCCGATCTTGATGTGCGCCAAGGGCCGTTTCGCCACCAGCTTTTTATGCATATACGCTTCGAACGTGAGGCGTTGCACATCGATATCATGGCACAGGCTGACAAACCGTTCGCGGCGCTCGTCACTTTTATAATACGCGTCCTGCATGGCGCCCAAAATCTTGAACACGCCTTTATGTTCGCGCATGAATAGTTTGCGTGCCAACTGCAGATCTTTCACACGACCAGACGTAAGGCACGCCGTCGCCGCAGTCGCAGCCGCACGACCACCGGCCATCGCATAGAAAATTCCTTCCCCAGATGAGGGGGCAACAACACCAGCCGCGTCACCCGCAAGGACAACATCTTTACCGTTATCCCATCGACTTAGCGGTTTAAGTGGGATGGGCGCACCTTCTTTACGCAGGGTTTTGCAATCACTCAAGCCTGACGCCATTCGCAGATCTGCCGTTGCTTGCTTGAGGTCAACACCTTCAATGCCAGTCCCCATACCAACGCTTGCAGAGATACCATGGGGGAAAACCCAACCGTAAAAGTCCGGCGAGATTTTACCGTCATAAATCACATCACAACGCAGCGGGTCGTAAGCTTCGCTCGGCGTCGGCGCCTCAATGATCTCATGATACGCGATGACGTAAGGAATGGTATCACCGCCGGGGACCTCAGCACGGGCAATGTCCGAGCGTGCGCCATCGGCCCCGATGATCAACTTTGTTTCAAGCGCCATTTCTTCGCGAGTTTCTTTATCGCGATAGATCACTTTTGTCCCATCACCACGTTCAATACGCAGAAACGTACCCGTAAAGCGCGCAACGCCTGCATCAGCCGCGCGGCACCGCAAAAATTCGTCAAAGTCTTTGCGATCGACCATTCCGACGTAACCATTTTCAATCGGAATATCTACTTTCCGGCCTGTGGGACTGATCATCCGCGCTGTTGTGATCTTCGCCACGAGCTGTTCATCAGGGATACGAAATTCAGTAATTGCAACTGGTGGGATTGCCCCACCACAAGGCTTGATCCGTCCTGCCCGATCGAGCATTGCCACGGATTTTCCCGAGCGTGCCAAGTCTTCGGCAGCCGTCGCACCAGAGGGTCCACCCCCCACAACAACAACATCGTACATTAGTTATTCTCCTGCGATCAGCCGCGCGTCTGGCGCACGGTTTTCCATGGTGCGGCTAGCCATAAGCGCCGCGGCTAAAAAGAGAGATGCTTCGAGCAAAAAGACAGCGCCAAATGCCGTCGCGTCTGGCAAAGGGCCGCGCATAAGATCGACAGCCGCGGCACCAAGAAGGCCACCGAAACCTGCAGCAATCGCTTGGGCAGCGCCCCAAAGACCCATTCGGGTCCCCTCACGGGTCTCACGACCGTCACCCGCCAGTGCCATCATCGAGCCAATTGCCGCAACAGCGAACATACCGTTAAAAAAGCCCAAACCTACAACGAACGGCGTCAACGGGATATGACCCAGTTGACCGATGATCGTGATGAAGATCAGTGTCAGAGCAGAGCCAAGACAGCCCGCAACAACCCAATGGCGTAACTGTCCAATACGAAGACCCGTGGCAGCAATCCCCACTGTGAGCATTCCAATGAACACGCCACCGTTTTGCGCTCCCGACAGGGACGTTGATTGACCAGGCGTAAATCCGAACACAAGGCCGGCGTAAGGCTCAAGAATGAGTTCCTGCATAAAATACGCGGTCATCGAAAGGAAAACGAAGATGGTGAATATGCGTGCTTTAGGCTCTGACCATACTTCGCGAAGCCCTTCGGCAAACCCCATCGGATCGGCAGTCGAAACCTCTGAGGTGATGCCTCTTTCAATACCTAGTGTAGCCAGCACCGTAACACCAACTGCAGATACACATACGATAGCGACAATCTTCAACAGAAGTTCAGGAGAATATGGATCAAGGAACGCACCAACAGTACCAGCGGTCACTGCGATACCGAAAATCATCATTAGCCATGTTATTGTGGCAGCTGCTGCGCGCCGATGTGGGGCCGTTGATGTGGCAAGCAACGCGAGAAGTGACGTACCAGAGGCGCCCACCCCAAGCCCGATAAGCGCGTAACTGACTATTGAAAGCAACAGGCCCAAAATCCAAACGGTTTGCAAAAGAACAACCCCAAGGGCTGCACCAAATCCGCCAAGCGCCAATGCAATCATGCCCAGAACGATCCAACGCGTCCGATTGCCTCCTTGGTCACTTATGAACCCCCAATTAGGGCGCGTCATTTGAATGCCGTAATGCAACGCAACAAGAAGTCCTGGCAGGACTGCAGGCAATGCCAGTTCAATCACCATCAAGCGGTTTAGGGTCGAAGTTGTGAGTACAACAATCGCACCCAAGCATGTCTGGACCAGACCGAGCCGCACAATTGAGAGCCAACCAAGCGTCATAGGCCAACCGTCCGCACTGCAAACGCAGCGATCATCATGCCGCTGACATAAAGAGTGACACCCGTGCCATTATACCACGGCGCGTTACCCTTTGGGTCGTTTAGCAGAACGCGCATTGCCCAGATTTGAAACGCAAGAACACCTGCCACAGCAAGCCCGTGAAGCGGGCGGTCCCATGTAAACAAAAGAGCAACAACAATGACCTGTGGAACCGCCATAACCCAACAGGCGAGTTTCGCTGCGCGCGCTGGACCCATCGTAACAGGCAAAGAGTTCACGCCCATCACGCGGTCGCCTTCAAGGGCCTTAAAATCGTTTAATGTCATGATGCCATGCGCGCCAACAGCGTAGAGCAATGCAAGCACGCAGACTTCCAAGGACGGCGCCGTGGCACTGAGAACTGCTGCGCCCGTAAACCATGACAATCCCTCATAGGATAACCCAACAAGCCCAGGCCCCCACCATCCAGATCGCTTCAGGCGGACCGGCTCGGCAGAATAGGCCCAAGCAGCAAGCACCCCAACAATTGTCGCGCCAAAACCCCAAGGACCAAGCTGATATCCGACGGCAAGTGACAGCACGGACATACCCAGAGCAATCCAAAGCCCCCAACGCCCAGGAATGCGCCCCGAAGGAATGGGGCGATCAGGCTCGTTGATTGCATCTACATGACGGTCGCACCAATCATTAGCTGCTTGGGACATGCCGCACACGATGGGGCCAGCGAGTAAAACGCCCAAGATAACCAGCCACCATTGGCCGGTCGGAGAGACACCTGCACTAACGATACCGCAAAGATATGCCCACATAGGTGGGAACCACGTGATCGGCTTGATCAGGCGGAGCATTGCACGGGGTTCGGGCAAAGTGCGGGAATGGCTAATTTCGCTGACACTCATGTGTCAACTAAACATTACATTTTGTGATTCAGCAAGTGTAAAGGCTGATTGACGCTACTCGTCAGTGCTTTTTGCCAAAAGGCCAAACTTACGCAGCTTCACATAAAGCGACTGACGCGACAGGCCCAGCATCTCTGCAGCTGCGACGCGGTTATTGCCCGTCAACTCAACAGCCGTTTCAATACACATTTTTTCAACAACATCAGTCGTGTCTGCAACGATATCTTTGAGAGTTGCGTTACCAACCAGCTCCATCACAGACTGAGCAGCATCATCACTTACAGGACCAGCACTAGGACGGCCAAGCTCAGCACGGCTCGTATCACGGATGACAAAAACAAAACTTGGGTTGGTAGTATCTGCCAAATAAGTCGCAGAAATTTCAACAGCACGGCTACCGTCATAATCGCCAACCAACTTGGTCGCGTACATCCGCATTTGACCAGTACGCGCAGCGTTCTCGAGCAGCACCTTTTGATCAACGCCCCCACGAACCAAGAAATCGCTAATCTGGCGACCTTTCACATTTGTGATATGACCTGCATCCGCAAGAGTTAGAAAGCTATCGTTAGCGGAGCGAATGACACCTGACGCATCCGTAAAGACAATTGCATCAACGCCCTCCTCATAAAAAGACTGCAGATCTTCAGCAAAAGCATCACTGATACGGCTGCCTGCATCTGTACTTTCCAAACGACACAACAAAAGCTTCTCACCTGCCGCGCGGAATAGGCTTGGCTGAACAGAAAGCATAAGCTTAGACGCCCGCACCATAAGCTCCATCGGAGCAAAACTGTCCGAAATAGCAAGGTTATGGAGCGTTTCGAGCAGCTCGCCTTTGCGACGGCCATCAAAGATTTGGGCAACAGCACCACCCATCAAATCATCACGGGAGGCACCCAAGAGCTTTGCTGCATTCCGGTTCAGATCTGCGATCCGACCAGAGGTCGCGTTAATAAAGACCAACGCATCTGTGCTCGCCTCCATTAGAACGCGGTAGCGCGTATCAAAATCACGGCGCTGCTCGTAATCTTGTTCGAGAGCAATTTGCGTTTTCACCAACTGCTGCTGCATTTCCGCAATTGGACGCAAGTCACGGCCAAGGATCAACAAGCTCCCATCAGAACCAAGCCTGTGAAACGTGTATTGGATAGGAAATTGCACTGACGATTCAACGTGGTTCAGCTCAATCGGACGCTCGCAATCAGTCCCAGCAAGAAACAGCTCAAGCTTTGTATCAAGCTTATCGACACTTTCAGATGTCAGCACATCACGGATATTACGCCCCTGCCAACGATGCACCGCGCCAAAGTCTGCGCCTGTTTTCTTGCTCATGACAGAGAGGACCTCACCATGTAGCGAGATCACAAATGCCAAATCAGACGTTGCAGCAATAAGTTTGCCCAAAATATCTGGGCTCACCAACGGCATTGAACTACCCGCCCAATACTCTTGTCCACGCGAGGTCATGTGCGCGCCTTCAAAATCATATGCATTCTGCTTCAGACTTTCTTTCTCGGGCGTGGCGCGCCTTGGTTTGAAACTTTCAGACCGCATTTTTGTAATGCTCTTTTCGGATCTGATTCCACATGATCTGCTCCAGTGAGTGCCTTAATATCCAGCTTCTGACTGAGGAGCGAGCCGCCTACAATAATTGGCACGTGCTGCTTAGCCGTTTTACGTATATTTAAGATACATTCACGAATATGTTCAAGTCTTTCACCATCAGATGCGGATATCATAATTGCATCATATGACGATTTAGACACTTCTTCTGCGACCACTTTCACAGGCTTATCCATAAGCAGTCGGCACGAGACGCCAGACCGGCGCAATTGCGCGGCAGCAACTCCTGCACCCAGAGTGTGATAATCGCTCTCTAAAACGACCATCAAAACACTTGGTCCAGCGACAACTTTGTTGGCGCTCGCCTGTGCGGCTGGCGGCATCAAATCGCGCAGCATACCCTGAAGACGTGCAACCGCGATGGTAACATCCGCAAAGCTTGCCTCATCTTTGCACCACTGATCGCCCATCACACGAGCAGCTTCCGGAATGTAGACGTCACAAATTTCTTCGTCTGTCAGCCCAAGCATCTTGGCTTCCGCGCGCCACACATCACGGGCGCTCGGATCATAGTCTCTGATGGCACTGCACAACGAAAACAAAACATCGGGCCGCGCATCGCTCAAGGCATTTGCGCGCTCGTCCGCGAGCGTCATCAAAACCCGTTCGGCGAGACTATCAACTTTCGGGGCGTAGCGGCGCTGGCTGATCTTTCGATCCGACATTTTAGCTCCTAATGACCCCAAAGGCAGGGCCGGTTCAACGACTCAAACAAGCCGCTTGGTCGAACACTAACACATGTAATCTAAATTCTATACCCATTGTAAAAAGAATTAGACACAACGGAGTATTCCTGAGGCACGATCGCCAAATTTGGCACAGAATGCAAAGCCCAACTTACAAATGCCCTTTTTGCCATATGTCAACTTTTGGGTGTAAGTTTTAGTTGACACATTGCCCGTTTCAGACCACCCTCATCCCACACCGCTTGTCAGGGAGTCGGTCTTATGTCTGCGCAATCGTCGCACAAAAATCAGGGCCGCAGTCTCTATACGCCAGAGCAACGCGCCCGCCGAGACACGACCATCTGGACATTCGTGCAGGGTGTACTTGCGCCCGTGCAATTCATCATTTTCCTCGCCTCCGTAGCTCTAGTCATCAGGTACCTAATGACTGGCGAAGGTTACGCCGCGGCAACCGCTTCAATTCTTTTGAAAACCTTCGCGCTCTACACAATTATGGTGACAGGCGCGATTTGGGAAAAAGTTGTGTTTGGACGCTATCTTTTTGCGCAATCGTTCTTTTGGGAAGACGCTGTAAGCTTCGTCGTTATTGCGATTCATACCTTTTATTTATGGGCCTTGTGGAGCGGCGCGCTCTCTCCCAAGGCACAAATGCTGGTCGCACTCGCGGCCTATGCAATCTATGTTATCAACGCCGCGCAATTCGTTTGGAAACTCCGGATGGCCCGCCTTGAAGCAACTCCAAATCAAGGCGTAACCGCATGAATGATCACAGCCCTATTTCAACTGGCTGCGCTAATAGCCCCGTCTTGAAACAACGCGGACAGCGGGAAGTTTTCTGTGGTCTTACAGGCATCATCTGGCTGCACCGCAAAATGCAAGACGCATTCTTTTTGGTTGTCGGAAGTCGTACCTGCGCCCACCTTTTGCAGTCAGCAGCAGGCGTCATGATCTTTGCAGAGCCCCGTTTTGGAACCGCGATTCTCGAGGAAAAGGATCTTGCCGGACTAGCCGACGCGCACACTGAACTTGACCGCGAAGTTGCACGCCTACTGTCAAGACGGCCTGACATTAAGCAATTGTTTCTGGTCGGATCATGCCCCTCAGAGGTGATTAAGCTGGATCTTGCGCGCGCAGCAGAACGTATGACGCAAGAATATGCGCCTAACGTCCGCGTTCTAAACTTCAGTGGGTCTGGTATCGAAACAACATTCACCCAAGGCGAGGACGCGTGTCTGGCCTCAATGGTGCCAGTACTGCCCAAAACCGATGAACGCGAATTGCTCTTAGTGGGTGCTTTGCCTGACGTGGTCGAAGATCAAGCAGTCTCGCTACTTACTGAAATGGGCGTTGGTCCAATCAGAACTTTGCCTGCATCCCGTGCAGCGGATCAATATGGCATTGGCGAAAACACAGTTTTTGCGCTTCTACAACCTTTCTTGGGTGATACCCACGCAGAGCTTGAGCGCCGTGGCGCGCGCCATATTCCTGCTCCGTTTCCGTTTGGCGAACAGGGTACCACCGCATGGTTGCGTGCAATTGCTCTTGAGTTTGGCGTCAATGAAGAAACTTTTGAGCGCGTCACAGCAGCACCGCGCGCCCGCGCCCGCAAGGCAATTGATGCACAAGCGAAAGAGTTGCGCGGCAAGTCAATCTTCTTCTTTCCAGATAGCCAGCTTGAAGTCCCGTTAGCGCGTTTCTTGACAACCGAATGTGGGATGACCCCGCTCGAAATCGGAACACCGTATCTGCACGCAGGCCTTGTTGGTCCTGACCTCGCGCTCATCCCGGAAGGTCCAACCATTTCCGAAGGACAAGACGTTGATCTGCAATTGGACCGCGCACGCGAGGCCCGCGCAGATATCACAGTTTGCGGCCTAGGATTGGCAAACCCACTCGAGGCCGAAGGCCTTACAACCAAATGGGCGATCGAGTTGGTTTTCACGCCGGTTCACTTCTATGAGCAAGCCGGTGATCTTGCTGGACTTTTCTCGCGTCCCATCCGCCGCCGCGAGGTGCTTGATCTATGAAGCTCACCGTTTGGACATATGAGGGCCCAACCCACGTTGGTGCGATGCGTGTCGCAACTGCAATGAAAGGGCTGCACTACGTTTTGCATGCCCCACAGGGCGATACCTACGCGGACCTTCTGTTCACTATGATTGAGCGGCGCAACCATCGCCCGCCAGTTACATACACCACATTTCAAGCCCGCGATTTGGGAAGTGATACGGCGCATCTCTTCAAAGACGCCTGCCAAGACGCCTATGATCGCTTTCAGCCAGAAGCGATCATTGTGGGCGCCTCTTGTACCGCTGAATTGATCCAAGATGACCCCGCCGGCCTTGCGGAAACGATGGGCCTTAATGTGCCAGTCATTCCGTTGGAATTGCCCAGCTACTCGCGCAAAGAAAACTTTGGGGCCGATGAAACATTTTACCAGATTGTCAAAGCTCTGGCCAAACCTTGCGAGCGCACGTCACGGATTTCTTGCAACATCCTTGGTGGCACCGCTTTGGGCTTTCGTCACCGCGATGACATCCAAGAAATCACAGCGCTCCTCTATGAGCTTGGCATTGATGTGAATGTTTGCGCCCCTCTTGACGCAACACCAAGCGACATTGCCCGCATGGGTGCTGCGCATTTCAACGTGCTGCTTTACCCTGAAACCGGTGAGGCCGCAGCACGTTGGTGCGAGCGCAGCTTTGAGCAGCCTTACACAAAAACGGTTCCAATGGGCGTTGGCGCAACCCGTGATTTCATCGCAGAGGTGTGCCAAATTTGCGGAATAGCGCCCAATGTGGACGAAAGCCGCCTGCGATTGCCGTGGTGGAGTAAATCCGTCGACAGCACGTATCTGACTGGCAAACGCGTCTTTATCTTTGGCGATGGCACCCACGTGAAGGCCGCAGCCCGGGTTGCAAAAGACGAGATGGGTTTCGAAGTTGTAGGCGTAGGTTGCTACAATCGCGAGTTCGCACGTGACATCCGTGCACTTGCCAAAGACATTGGCGTTGAAGCCCTAATTAGCGATGACTACCTTGAGGTCGAGCAAACCATTGAAGCGCTCCAACCCGAGATGATCCTCGGCACCCAAATGGAGCGACACATCGGCAAGCGCCTTGGCATTCCTTGTGCCGTCATCTCCGCACCTGTGCACGTACAAGATTTCCCCGCCCGCTACTCTCCCGTTATGGGATTTGAAGGCGCAAACGTTCTGTTTGATACATGGATCCATCCGCTTGTAATGGGCCTCGAAGAGCACCTGTTGCACATGTTCCGCGATGATTTTGAATTCCACGACGAAGCGGGACCGAGCCATCACGGCGGACATGCACCAAAACCAATTGATCGTCCTGCTGAGGCGCCCGTCGCGGCGGCGGTTCAAGAAGGCACTGACGTTGCTGTTTGGCTCGCAGACGCAGAACGCGAGTTAAAGAAAATTCCTTTCTTTGTGCGCGGCAAAGCCAAGCGGAACACTGAAAAATACGCACTGGATCAAGGCGTGACTGAAATTTCAGTCGATACACTTTACGAGGCGAAGGCCCATTATGCGCGATGAGGTAAGCATCCCTTATCGCGTGGCTATCGTCACGCTTGATCGCCATGCCGGCGGATCAATCACGCGCGCCATGCCAAACTTGCGCGCTGACTTTCCAGGCCTTGAAGTAAGCGTTCACGCAGCTGCTGAATGGGGCGACAACCCAGAAGCACTTGCAACTGCACGTCACGACATCGACCATGCAGATATTATTGTGGGCAATCTGCTGTTTCTTGAAGATCACCTGAAGGCGATTTTGCCGAACATGATCGCGCGCAGACCTTCGCTTGATGCATTCGTTGGCGTCATTGCGGACCCAAGCATTACGAGCCTGACCAAGATGGGCGACTTGGATATGTCCAAGCCGACCTCTGGCGCCATGGCCATCCTTAAAAAGCTCAAGCCAAAAACAGGCAAGCAGGCGTCAGGCGAAGGCCAGATGAAAATGCTCCGCCGCCTGCCCAAAATTCTGAAGTTCATCCCCGGCAAGGCCCAAGATCTTCGCGCGTATTTTCTATCGATGCAGTATTGGCTTGGTGGGTCAGACGACAACCTTGAGGCCATGCTCCGCTTTTTGGTAAGCCGTTACTCTGAAAATCGCGGCTGGAACGCTATTGAGGCCGCCGCCCCCATCGATTACCCCGAAGTTGGTCTGTACCACCCAGACCTTACCGGTACAAAAATCGTCACTGATCTTGCTGAATTGCCGCAAAGCGATGCAACTGCAACAGTCGGAATTCTGATGTTGCGCAGTTACATCCTGTCGGGGGATTGCGCTCATTATGATGCAGTCATCCGCGCGTTTGAAGCAAAAGGAATGCGCGTTATTGCGGGCTTTGCAGGAGGCCTCGATGGTCGCCCCGCCATTGAGCAATACTTCAACGGCGTTGATACGATGGTCTCACTGACTGGTTTCAGCCTTGTCGGTGGACCGGCCTACAACAACAGCGATGCCGCGATCAAAACACTTACAAATCTTGATGTTCCGTATGTCGCTGCTCATCCGCTTGAATTTCAAACGCTGAGCCAATGGTCGTCTAGCGACGGTGGCCTTGGCCCCGTTGAAACAACAATGCTCATCGCCCTGCCCGAGATTGACGGCGCCACAAGCCCCACAGTCTACGCAGGTCGCCACAGTGAGACGGGCTGCCAGGGCTGCGCTTATATGTGCAAAGCCAGTACCATCAGCAAAGCTATGGCACCGTGTCATGAACGCATTGATGTGTTGGCAGAAAAAGTGGCGCGGCTGGCTAATCTGCGCCGCAAAGAAAACGCTGACAAAAAGATTGGCTTTGTGCTGTTTGGCTTTCCGCCAAATGCCGGCGCCGTTGGAACCGCGGCGTATCTGTCCGTATTTGAGAGCCTTTTCAATACGTTGACCAGAATGAAGGCCAGCGGCTATGACGTTGAAGTGCCCGCAGATGTGGACAGCCTTCGCACGATCGTTTTGCAGGGCAACAGCGCCCAATACGGTCAGGAAGCTAACGTTGCTGATCACGTTTCTGCCGATCATATCGTTGAAAATACACCCCCCCTAGCGGCTATTGAAAGCGTTTGGGGCCCCGCCCCCGGCAAGGTTCAATCAGACGGTCGCGGCGTGTTCATCTTGGGCGCATATTTCGGAAACGTCTTTGTCGGTGTTCAGCCAACTTTTGGCTATGAGGGTGACCCGATGCGGTTACTCTTTGAAAAAGGGTTCGCCCCCACCCATGCTTTCGCCCAATTCTACTTGTGGCTGCGCAACACATATCAAGCCGATGCCTTGCTGCATTTTGGGATGCACGGTGCACTTGAATTCATGCCGGGCAAACAAGCGGGCCTCGGCGCGCAGGATTGGCCAGATAGGCTCATCGGTGAGATGCCAAACGTCTACCTCTATGCATCGAATAATCCGTCTGAAGCCACGTTAGCAAAACGTCGTAGTAACGCCGTAACCGTCACACATCTGACGCCACCACTTGCCAAGTCTGGTCTCTATAAAGGCTTAAACGCCCTGAAGGACACGTTAACGCGGTACCGTGGTACTGCCCAAAACGATCCATCACGCAGTGATCTAGAACAGCTAATCCGCGACCAAGCTAACGCTGTTGATATGAACGGTCGTGATCCTGAAAGCCTTTGGCTCAAGCTGCTTGAAACAGAGCACGCGCTGATCCCAGAGGGGCTCCATATCGTTGGTAAACCAATGTCTGATGCGGCGCGTCACGATCACGTTTCCACAATGGCGGATCAATCTTCTGAGGCTCGTGCGCGCGTTGATGCACTGCTGCAAGACGACACTGAGTTACCTGCGCTCATGCGTGCATTAAGTGCGCGCTACATTGCCCCTGTTGCGGGTGGTGATCTGATCCGTAGTCCCGATGTGCTTCCCACGGGCCGCAATATTCACGCGTTTGATCCGTTCAGAATGCCAACAGAATTTGCATTACGCGATGGCCGTAAACAGGCCCAAGTATTGCTAGACGCTCAAGCCAAACTTCCACGCAGCATCGCGCTGGTGCTTTGGGGCAGCGACAATATTAAATCAGATGGCGGTCCGATCGCACAAGCCCTTGCTTTGATGGGCGCAAAGCCACGTTTTGACAGCTATGGCCGTTTGTCAGGGGCTGATCTAATTCCATTAGAGAAGCTGGGGCGCCCACGCATTGATGTGGTTATGACCCTATCTGGTATTTTCCGCGACCTGCTACCTTTGCAGACCAAGATGTTGGCCGAGGCCGCCTATAAATGCGCAGCCGCCGATGAACCAACGAGCCAAAATTTCGTGCGTGCACATGCACTATCCTATGTAGAGCAAATGGACGTTGATCTGGAAACCGCAGCACTGCGGGTCTTTTCCAATGCCAACGGCGCGTATGGGTCAAACGTAAACGCCCTGGTGGATGCCAGCGCATTCGATAACGAAGACGAGCTGGCCGATGCCTATGAGGCGCGCAAGTCATTCGCCTACGGCATGGACGGAAAGGCAGCGGCACAAGTAGAACTGCTCCAAAAACAGCTTAAAGATGTGGATGTAGCCTATCAAAATCTTGAAAGTGTTGAGCTGGGTGTCACCACCGTTGATCACTATTTTGACACGCTCGGCGGTATTGCTCGGGCGGTAAAGCGCGCCAAAGGCGGCGCTGAGCCAGCCGTATTCATCGGCGATCAAACAATGGGTGATGCAAAAGTACGCACCTTGTCCGAGCAAGTCGCCCTTGAAACCAGATCGCGCAGCCTCAACCCGAAGTGGTTCGAAGGAATGCTGCAACACGGACACGAAGGCGTGCGCCAAATTGAGGCGTGCGTAACGAACACGATGGGCTGGTCCGCAACGACCGGCCAAGTGGATGAATGGGTCTATGAACGGCTCTCTGAAACCTTCGTTCTTGACGACGCAATGCGCCAGCGGCTGGCGGATCTGAACCCGCAAGCTTCCGTACGCATGGCCAATCGCCTGCTTGAAGCAAGCGACAGAAATTATTGGACCCCCGACGCGGAAACACTCGCCGCGCTGCAAGATGCGGCCGATGCGCTCGAGGATCAAATGGAAGGAATTGCGGCGCAATAGAGCCGCATAGGGAGAAGTAACATGGCACTAGACAGAAGCACCCCAATCCTGAGAGGCCAAGACGGCGAAGGCTCCGTACAGGTCCATCAAGATGACGGAATGAAAATCGAAGGCGCCAAGGTGTTTTCGGTCTACGGCAAAGGCGGCATTGGTAAATCAACCACCTCGTCCAACTTGTCTGCTGCATTTTCAATGCTGGGCAAACGGGTTTTGCAAATTGGATGTGACCCCAAGCATGACAGCACGTTTACTCTGACAGGCTCACTTGTTCCGACGGTTATCGACATCCTAAAAGATGTGGATTTTCACGCAGAAGAGCTACGCCCCGAAGACTTCGTTTTTGAAGGTTTCAACGGCGTTAAGTGTGTTGAAGCAGGTGGCCCTCCGGCGGGTACTGGTTGTGGTGGCTATGTGGTTGGCCAGACAGTCAAGTTGCTTAAGCAGCACCATTTGCTTGAAGACACGGACGTAGTGATTTTTGATGTTTTGGGCGACGTGGTGTGCGGCGGCTTTGCTGCCCCCTTGCAACACGCTGACCGTGCATTGATCGTCACCGCAAACGACTTTGACAGCATTTATGCGATGAACCGGATTATCGCCGCCGTTCAAGCGAAATCCAGCAACTATAAAGTCCGCCTCGCGGGCTGCGTCGCCAACCGGTCACGCGAAACAGATGAAGTAGACCGGTTCTGTAAAACCGTTGGCTTTAACCGTATCGCACACATGCCTGATCTTGATGCGATCCGCCGCTCACGTCTCAAGAAGAAGACCCTCTTTGAGATGCCTGATGAGGAAGAAATCGTACAGGTTCGCAAGGAATACATCCGCCTCGCAGAGACACTTTGGAACGGCACTGAAGCGCTTGCACCTGCGCCTCTGCCTGACCGCGAAATCTTTGAATTGTTGGGCTTCGATTAAACCATGACCGCATACGACCGCACCCTTTCCCGCGTTGAGACATACTTCGACCAAACCGCGACCAAAACATGGGAGCGCCTGACCTCAGACGCGCCCGTGTCGCGGGTGCGCGAAACCGTGCGCGCGGGGCGGGACCGGATGCGTGAAACAATGCTCAACACTCTTGGTGATGTGCGCGGCAAACGAATTTTGGACGCCGGCTGTGGTGCGGGTCAAATGACCCATGAACTGGCCTTGCGCGGCGCCGAGGTAGTCGCCGTGGATATCTCGCCATCACTGGTGGAAATCGCAAGCAAGCGGTTGCCAGGTGCCTTGTCTCATCAAGTGACATTTCACGCAGGCGACATGCTAGACCCCGCGCTTGGTGACTTCGATCACGTGGTCGCGATGGACAGTTTGATCTACTATGACGCCGCTGACATCAACCGCTCACTTTCGACCCTATTCCAACGCACAAGCGGTAAAATTGTGTTCACCGTTGCGCCGCGCACACCATTCTTGATGGCGTTTTTCGGTATGGGAAAATTGTTTCCGCGCCGTGACCGCAGCCCCGTGATGATCCCACATGCGCCCAAGAAATTGGCGCGCCTTGTAGACGGTAATCTGCGCAGTGTCGCGCGGATCAGCTCGGGTTTTTATATCTCTGAATGTTTGGAAGTGACCAAGTGAGCCAAACGCAGCGCATATCAAAATGGCTCCCATTTGCGGATGCCGCGTCTGAGGGTCTTCCCCTCGGACAGCTTTTGCGGATGTCGCTGTTCCAAGTCTCTGTCGGCATGGCCTCTGTCTTGCTGTTGGGCACTTTAAACCGCGTTATGATCGTTGAGTTGTCAGTACCGGCAATGATTGTCGCGCTCATGATCGCATTGCCTGTTTTATCTGCGCCGTTCCGCGCACTTTTGGGCTTCAAGTCAGACAACTTGCAAAGCTCACTGGGTTGGAAACGCATCCCCTACTTATGGTTTGGCAGCTTGTGGCAGTTCGGTGGCTTAGCGGTAATGCCCTTCGCCATTCTGTCACTGGGATTTGAGCAAGCAGCCGGCCCCGAATGGGCAGGTGAGGTTCTGTCAGCAGCAGCTTTCTTAATGACCGGCCTTGGAATGCACATGACCCAAACCGCAGGTCTGGCATTGGCCGCAGACCGCGCAGATGATGAAACACGTCCTCGCGTTGTGGCTCTTTTGTACGTCATGTTCCTGGTCGGCATGGGACTGTCCGCCGTGATCGTTGGTTATTTCCTGCGCGATTTTGGTGATCTGCGACTGGTTCGCGTGATTCAATCTTGCGCCGTAATCACCCTTGTTTTGAACATTGTCGCTTTGTGGAAACAAGAAAAGCTGGTGCCCAAATCTAAGGCCGAGCGTGATGCAGCACCGCGCCCCACCTTCAAAGATGCATGGTCAGATTTCATGGCCGGCGGTCAAGCTGGCCGCCTGATCGTTGTCGTCTTTTTGGGAACCATGGCTTTTAATATGCAGGACGTATTGCTTGAGCCTTACGGCGGCGAAGTCTTGGGGCTATCCGTATCGGCCACCACTTTGCTGACAGCGCTTTGGGCGTCTGGCGCACTTCTGGGCTTTGCAATTGCAGCTAGATGGCTGCGCGGTGGGCTTAACACACATCTCATGGCGGGCCGTGGCCTGCTTGTTGGAGTGGGTGCTTTCACATGCGTTGTGTTCGCTGCACCACTCAATTCAGTATTCCTTTTCTACACTGGAAGCTCTGCGATCGGCTTGGGTGGAGGGCTGTTTGCAGTCGCCACGCTGACCGCAGCAATGACTTTGCCCAACGCAGGCCGCGGCCTTGCATTGGGGGCTTGGGGCGCCGCGCAAGCGACCGCCGCAGGCCTGTCGATCCTCATCGGCGGTACCATCCGCGATGTGGTCAACACTGCCGCACTTAACGGGAACTTCGGACCGGCGCTCGCCACGCCATCGACGGGCTATTCAGTTGTCTATCACACTGAAATTGCTCTTATTTTTGTCACGCTCATCGCCTTGGGGCCCCTTGTGCGACGCGGGACACAGACCACTCAGCAAGGACGTCAGATCGGTCTGGCTGACTTCCCTACCTGACACATTCGGAGAAAGAAAATGGACGGAACTATTTTTGGAAACATCGACTTGGCGAGCGTCGCTCTTTGGGGCTTTTACGGCTTTTTCGCGCTGCTGATTTACTATCTGCAAACCGAAAACATGCGTGAAGGCTATCCGCTTGAAAATGATAACGGTGAGACAGCCGCCAACCAAGGCCCCTTCCCTGTGCCAAACCCCAAAACGTTTAAGCTGCCACATAGCCGCGGCGAGGTAACCGTTCCTGGTCCTGACCGCCAAGCCCGTACAGATTTGGCGCTTGAGCAAACCGGCGTGATAAACGGACTACCTTTCGAGCCTACCGGTGATCCAATGATGGACGGCGTTGGTCCGGGTGCATGGGCTGCGCGCCAAGATCACCCAGAGCTTGATGGCAAAGGCCACCCCAAGATCATCCCCATGTCGAGCGTTGACACATTTCGCGTGTCTGCTGGCCGTGACCCACGTGGTTTGCCGGTTATGACAGGCGATAACGTAGTCGTTGGTCGCGTCACCGATATGTGGATCGATGAACCAGAGCAGCTGGTGCGTTATTTCGCTTATGAAGTTGACGCAGAATTTGGCGGCGGCACCAAACTGGTGGCCCGTGAAATGGCACGTATCAAATCAAACCACCTCAAGATCCGCTCAATCTATTCGCACAACGTCAAAGGTATTCCGACCCAAAAATCGGCAACCACTGTGACGTTGCTCGAGGAAGAGAAAATCCAAGCCTACTACGGCGGCGGCACGCTTTATGCTGACCCAAGCCGTTTGGAACCCCAAGCCTAAGGAAAGCCGACCCCATGTCACACGACGATTTCGCAGTTGAACCCATCGAAGGTCTGCCAGAGGAATTGCCCTCGGGCGAAGAGATTCTCTGGCAAGGACGCCCCAATTGGTGGAGCCTGACCAAAGAAAGCTGGGGCCTGAAATGGCTCATGGGCTATTTCGCTTTGTTCGCACTGTGGCGTTTCATCGTTGTGCTCGGGGTCGCCCCCTTTGGCCACGCACTTTTGTCTGTACTACCGTTCGCAATTTTTGCAGCGGCAACAGTCGCTGTGCTGGCACTGATTTCATACGTGCAGGCCCGTAACACGGTCTACACAATTACGAACCGCCGCGTTGCCATGCGCATCGGGGCGGCTCTGACGATGACCCTGAACTTGCCATACCAATGGGTAAAGAACGCAAACCTCGCGCTGCTTTCTGGCGGTCATGGCACCATCGCGCTTCAAACATCGGGCAAGACCCGCATGAGTTACCTAATGTGTTGGCCCCACGTTCGCCCTTGGCGGATGGCCCACACGGAACCCGCTCTCCGTTGCATCCCTGACGCCGCTAATGTCGCACAGATTTTGGCCGCCGCAGCGGAGACGCGGGTATCCGAAGCCCCCATTATCACACGCGTCCCTGACGCCGTTCCAGCGGAGTAAACTGACATGCAATTTGCCCCTTCTGAAACCCGTAAAATGTTGAACAAAGACCGCGAAATGATCCCGCGCACGCTGATCCGTGGTGTGTTGTTCATGATCGCTTGCGCAGTCGCTTTGTCTGCCTACTCGGTCTGGTCAGACCGCCCATCAGCCAGTGCCCTGCCTGCTTCACCAATCGTGAAAGAACGTACGATCACGATGAAAAGTGAAATCTCAGGCGCCACGTATATCGCTGATATCGACGGTACAGTGTTGCTTGATGCAGGCCCGGGCGCAGGTGGTTTTATGGGCGTGATGTCACGCGTGGTTGAGCGTAACCGCACCGTGAACAACATGGACATGAGCGCGCCCGTCCGCCTTGTGCAATTTGCCAATAACCGCGTCGCCATCATCGATGACGAAACCAACTGGAGCGCAGACCTGATGGGGTTTGGGTCCGAAAACTGGGCAGCCTTCGCCACGCTGCTCGATCAATAAGGGAACCGGAACCATGGGATTATTCACCCGATCAAAAGAAACAGCACCCTGCACTGTCAGCATCTCGCACCGCTTTGAAGAACTCAGCGCGCATGTGCGGTTTGACAACGGAGCAGTCATTCAACCCGGTGATAGCGTCTTGGTCCAAGGGGCCGAGATCATGGCGCCTTTCGGCGAAATCGTTGAAGAAAGCCGCACCGCTGTCATCACCCGCGCCAGCGGTCTTGAGCGCGCATGGACGCGCCTGACCGGTGATCTGGAATTTATTGAGCTTTGCGAGTTTTCATTCTCTGAGGAGGTTACAGTATGAACATCCAAACCCCCAAGGACCTGAACGGTCACGCATCCCCCACCGCTTTGCATGGTACCAACGAAGCCATGACCTCGGAAAAAGCAACCGATGTTGCGATGCAGGACACGCTTCTCACCCCGCGCTTTTACACAACTGATTTCAATGAACTGGACGCCATCAACGTTGAAAACGTGCGCCACGATTGGGACACTCTGATCGGCCAAATGGAAGCAGACCCAAACAAAGGCCATTTCAAGAAAAACGCTGATTGGGATACCGTCGATTGGGACGGCATGGAACCTGCTCTGCGTGCCGAATTTATCGACTTTTTGATCTCAAGCTGTACCGCTGAATTCTCGGGCTGTGTGCTTTATAAAGAAATGAAACGCCGCGGTTCTAATCCAGACATCACGCAGCTTTTCCAACTGATGGCCCGCGACGAGGCCCGTCACGCGGGCTTTATCAATGATGCACTGCGCGAAGCTGGCATTGCGGTCAACTTAGGCTTTTTGACCCAGCAAAAGAAGTACACGTACTTCCGCCCCAAGTTCATTTACTACGCCACGTATCTGTCAGAAAAGATCGGCTACGCGCGTTACATCACGATCTTCCGCCACCTCGAAAAGCATCCCGAGCACCGCTTCCACCCCATTTTCAAATGGTTTGAGGAATGGTGCAACGATGAGTTTTCACACGGCGAAGCCTTTGCGTTGTTGATGAAAACAGACCCTAAACTCACGGAATCGCGCCAAAACCGCCTCTGGATTAAGTTTTTCCTGACAGCTGTTTACGGCACAATGTGGGTTCGCGACCACCAGCGCCCCGTTTTCCACGAGGCCTTGGGCGTAGATGTGACGTGGTACGGCATGGAGGTGTTCCGCAAAACATCGGAAATCAGCAAACAGATCTATCCGTTCACGCTTGATATCGATCACCCGCGCTTCCGCAAAGGGCTCGATAAACTGCAAGACGCCAACGTTCAGATTGCCGCCGGCAAACGCCAGCGTGGGATTACCGGCAAGATCAAACAGTTCATCGGAACCGCCCGCGCGGGGGCCGCATTTGCTGTGCTCTACTCCATCCCCGTTGTGCATCACGAACGTCCAGCAAGCACCATGATGGAACCCGCCTACTAATGCTGGCGACCCCGTGGATATCTGCGCTTGGCGCGCTGTTCTTGTGGTGGTTTTCCACGGGCGCGATCCTTGTGATCGTGCGCCGTGCTGACCGCGCCGAGGGCACCGCTGGCCTATGCGCTGTTCTGTGGGGTTTGCCGTTCCTGCTCACGGGGGCTGCGGCATTTTACGTCTCGCTCTCTCAAACCGGAGTGGCGGGGCCCTATATCGGGTTTTTGGCCGCTTTGGCCGTTTGGGGATGGATTGAGCTGGCATTCTTGACAGGCATAATCACCGGCCCAAACACCGCTGAATTACCGCATAACACCCCACCGTTTGAGCGCTTTATTCGTGCGTGGGGCACCGTTGCCTACCACGAGATTTTGTTGACCGCGGCCCTTGTTGCAATGATTTGGGTCAGCCAAGATGCCGAAAACATCTTTGGTCTTTGGACATACGCGGTGCTTTATTTTGCCCGCATCTCAGCCAAGCTGAACCTCTTTCTGGGCGTGCCCAAGATCAACACAGAATTTCTACCAAAACCGCTGGCACATTTGCCGAGCCATTTTCGCCACGCACGGGTCAATTGGCTGTTTCCTATATCGGTCACCGCGCTCACATTCGCAACGGCCTGCTGGCTTGAACGGCTATATTCTGCATCATCACAGGCAGAAGTGGCCGGATTTACCCTACTCACCGCCATCACTGCGCTGGCATTACTAGAACACTGGCTAATGGTCATTCCATTGCCTGACGAAAAACTATGGCGCTGGATGCTCCCCGTCCCTGCGCCCACAAAAACAAAAGGGACCACGTCATGACGTTTGATATTCTTTTCAATGAGCAGTTGGACAAGCTCAAAGACGATGGCAATTACCGCGTTTTTGCACAGCTTGAACGTCACACGGGTAAGTTCCCTCAGGCGTCCGAGCATGGCCAAGATGAAGCGCGCGATGTCACAATCTGGTGCTCAAACGATTACCTTGGCATGGGTCACCACCCTGATGTGATCGCCGCCATGACACGCACCGCCGAAAGCTGTGGTACTGGCGCGGGTGGGACACGCAACATCTCTGGCAATGCCATTCATCACCTCGCCCTTGAGAATGAGTTGGCTGATCTGCACGGCAAGGAAAGTGCGCTTTTGTTCACCTCTGGATACGTGTCGAACTGGGCTGCCCTAAGTACTCTTGGCGCCAGACTGCCCAATGCTGTGATTTTGTCAGACGAAGGCAACCACGCCTCAATGATCGAAGGCATTCGCCACTCAAAGGCACAAAAGGTCATCTGGAAACACAACGATGTTGAGGACCTTGATCGTAAGTTGGCTGCCCTGCCCGCCAACACTACAAAAATCGTCGCGTTTGAAAGCGTTTACTCAATGGATGGTGACATCTGCCCCATGCGCGAAATCATTGAAGTTGCTGAGAAACACGGCGCGATGACCTACCTCGATGAAGTCCACGCCGTTGGCATGTACGGCTCGCGCGGCGGCGGTATTTCCGAGCGGGAGGGACTTGCCGATCGGATCACATTGATCGAAGGAACTTTGGGTAAGGCCTACGGTGTTGTTGGTGGCTATATCACTGGCTCCGAGGCGCTGTGTGATTTCATCCGTTCATTTGCCTCTGGCTTTATCTTCACCACTGCCCTGCCCCCCGCAGTGGCAGCAGCGGCGCAAACGTCTATCAAGCACCTCAAGACATCGGATGTTGAGCGTAAAGGCCAACAAGCCCAAGTCGCGCAGCTGCGTCACAAACTTGATCGCGCTGGCATCCCACACCTGATGAACAAAAGCCACATTATCCCCGTGATGATCAAAGATCCTGTCAAAACGCGGATGATCGCGGATTACCTGATGGAGCAGTACGGCATTTATGTGCAGCCCATTAACTACCCCACAGTGCCAAAAGGGACCGAGCGGCTACGCTTTACACCAGGCCCCTGCCATACAGATCCGGACATCGATCATTTGGTGAATGCGCTTAGCACTCTGTGGAAGCAATGCGCGGTTTCCCACGCAGTCGCGTGATTATAGCGGGCTTAACTTTACCTGCGGCACTTTGGCCCTAAGTTAGTTACTGGAATGAACGTTGGAGATAGACTTATGAAAACGACACTACTTACCCTGACCGCCGCAATGGCTATCGGTGGCGCTGCATTTGCAGACGGCCACGCTTCTGGTGATGCTGCTGCTGGCGAAGATGCATTCAAAAACTGTACAACATGCCACTGGGTTCAAGATGCAGACGGCAATGACATTGTTGGTAAGAAAAAGCCAACTGGTCCAAACCTTTACAACGTCGTCGGCAACGCGATCGCTCAGTCTGATTATCGCTACTCCAAGCTGATGAAAGCTGGCACAGATGCTGGTCTCGTGTGGGACGAAGCATCGTTTGTCGTTTATGTTCAGGACCCAACAGGGTACCTGAAAGAGGCTACAGGTGAAAAAGGCCGCAGCAAAATGAGCTATAAAGTACGTAAAGAAGAAGACGCTGTGAACATTTACGCGTACCTTGCGTCGCTGGCCCCAGCTAACTGATCTAAAAATAAAAATTTTGTTTTTTTGTGTGAAAAGCAATGGCCGTCCCCGTTTGGGGGCGGCCATTTTTTTAGCGAAACTAGATACTCCGCAGCTTAGACCGGTTGAACGAGCTGACCATTTAGGTCACCGGCAGCACCCGCGTCACGGTGGACGCGATTAAGGCCAATGCGGCGCAAATCCTGCCTAGGGGGTTGCGAGAGATTTGTACGGAACGTCCTTTTTGTTGCGGCTGTGGTATACGATTGTGGGATTCCAAGGCGCAAGTTTATCGGCGATCGCTTGGCCAATGCGACCCAGGCCCAAAATACCGATTGTTTGATTTTCGACTGATCGGGTGAGGGGGGCGCTGCCCTTGCTTTCCCAAGCACCAGATCGCACATAGGCATCGTCGCGCAATGCTTCGCGATAGCAGGCAAGCACTAATAAAACGGCAGTAGTAGCGACTTCGGCGTTCAGTACATTTGGTGTATGAGTGACGACAATACCGCGTTTCACGGCTTCAGTAGTGTCGATGGCGTCGTATCCTACACCATAACACGAGATGTGCTTTAGGGTGGGTAACGAGGCCATGACATCGGGTTTGATCCCGTCGTGTCCATTGGTGCAAACATAAGTGATCCTATTTGCCGGGTAATCGCCATCTGCCAATTTATGAATAGTGAATTTGGCGGCCATTCTGGCCATCATTTCGTCGGTGGCATCACCGATCAGCAACAGATCAGTTATCTTGACGGACCTCCTGTCTCTGTTTGCCGAGACCTTGTATCGTCAATTCCATAACATCGCCAACTTTCAGATAAACTGGTTCTGGCTTCATGCCCATGCCCACGCCAGGCGGTGTTCCGGTGGTAATTACATCGCCTGGATGCAAGGTCATCAAGCTGCTGAGATGTTCAATAATTTCCGCAACTGTGAAGATCATTGTTGATGTGTTTCCAGTTTGCATCCGCTCACCGTTCACATCAAGCGACATCGCAAGGTTTTGTGGGTCGCCGACTTCATCGCGGGTTACTAACCACGGACCAGTAGGACCATATGTGTCGCAGGATTTACCCTTGGTCCATTGTCCTGTTAATTTCGTTTGGAAGTGCCGCTCGCTAACATCGTTGATTACGCAGTAGCCCGCGACATGATCAAGCGCATTTTCGCTGCTGACATATTTTGCGGTTTTGCCAATGACGACACCCAGTTCGATTTCCCAGTCAGTATGAGTGGATCCGCGTGGCATGATCACATCGTCATTAGGGCCGACGACGGCGGAGTTGGCTTTGAAGAACAGGATCGGATGCTCAGGGATTGGTGCTCCGGTTTCGGCTGCATGGTCAGAGTAGTTCAGACCTATGCACAGGAACTTTCCAATGTTGCCAACACAGGCACCAATACGAGGTGTGCCGCTGACAATAGGCAATGTACTTGGGTCAAGATTGCGCAGCTTGTCCAGTGTTGAATCGTCCAACATGTCGCCCGTTATGTCAGCCACATGGGCCGACAAATCGCGCAGTGTATTGCCGTCCATTATGCCAGCTCTCTCAGCACCCATATCTCCGTAACGTACTAGTTTCATTTTATTTTCCTTTTAGTGATTGTCGCGTGGCATGTGCTTTCTTGCAACGTCTTGATAGTCGGCGGCGCCGTCGAGCGTCATACCTTCGTCAAAGCGGCCGACCTTTTCGCGGAACAGCGCCTGCCATGGGGTTTGGCTTTCAGGAATGCCGTAGCCACCTTGGCCAGCCAGATGGCGGGCGCGATCCGCTAGCTCGTTCAATGGAACAAGCATGTCAGCGGTGCATTTGTTCAAGTCGATGCGTACGCGGTCGCCTGTTTGCAACAGCGCTAGCCCGCCACCATCCGCGGCCTCGGGCGAGGCGTTCAAGATCGAGGGGGAACCAGAGGTTCCAGATTGCCTTCCGTCTCCGATACAAGGGAGCGCCTCAACACCCTTTGTGAGGAGATAGGCAGGCGGGCGCATGTTCACGACCTCCGCTCCTCCTGGGTAGCCCTTGGGTCCAGCACCACGCATGAACAAAACGCATTTCTCGTCGATATTTTCAGCGGGATCATCGATACGGCGATGGAATTCTTCTGGCCCCTCGAATACAATTGCTCGGCCTTCAAACGCATTTGGATCGTTGGGATTTTCAAGATAGGCGGCGCTAATCACAGAAGTTTTCATTAAGGCACTGTCGAATAGATTGCCCGTCATGTTTATAAAGCCTGCCTGCGTCTGAAGCGGATCGCTTACGGGCTTGATCACGCGCTGGTCCTCGCTGCGCAATTGTCTGCTATGCTGTGCCCGTTTGCGGTGATCACGTTGGGATGGGGCAGTAAGCCAGCTTCTATCAATTCGCCGACGACGGCAGGAACGCCACCTGCATGCTGGTAATCTTCTCCCAAAAATTCACCTGCCGGCTGTAGATTGACTAGCAAGGGGACGTCATGGCCAAGCTTTTGCCAGTCGTCATTGTCTAGTGGGACACCAAGGTGGCGGGCAATCCCGTTGAGATGAATGGGTGCATTTGTCGATCCGCCAATGGCTGAGTTAATTGCAATAGCGTTTTCGAAAGCCTCCCGCGTCATGATATCGGAGGGACGAAGGTCTTCCCAAACCATCTCTACTATACGCTTGCCTGTCTCATAACTGATTTGACCGCGCTCTCGGTAGGGGGCGGGAATCGCTGCAGAGCCGGGCAATTGCATGCCCAAAGCCTCAGCCAGGCTGTTCATCGTCGTTGCTGTGCCAATAGTGTTGCAGTAGCCCACGGATGGCGCCGAAGAAGCTACTAAATCCATAAAGCCGTCATCGTCTATTCTTCCCGCTGCAAGCATTTCGCGGGCTTTCCACACTATGGTGCCGGAACCGGTACGCTCTCCCTTGAACCAGCCGTTGAGCATGGGGCCCACGCTAAGTGCTATGGCGGGGATATTCACTGTGGCTGCCGCCATCAGCAACGCCGGTGTAGTCTTGTCACAGCCGATGTTGAGGACTACCCCGTCTAGCGGATAACCAAACAAGGTCTCGACCAGTGACAAATAGGCTAGATTGCGATCCAGCATGGCCGTGGGGCGTTTACCCGTTTCCTGAATTGGATGTACAGGCACTTCGATACAGGTGCCACCTGCTGCGATGATGCCGTCGCGGACCCGTTTTGTCAGCTCAATGTGGTGGCGGTTACAGGGGCTAAGATCACTACCTGTTTGGGCGATAGCAATGATCGGTTTGCCAGATTGCAGTTCCGATCGGGTAAGACCATAATTTAGATACCGCTCCAGATACAGCGCAGTCATTTCGGGATTATCGGAATTCATGAACCATTTTCGTGACCGAAGATCTTCGATGTCTATTTTCTTAGTCATTGGCCTGACCAGCCTCCGTCGATGATATGTGGATGCCCTGTGGTAAAAGCACTTTCATCACTTGCAAGATAGACGACCAATGCAGCTATTTCTTGAGCGGTTGCGACGCGACCCATTGGTTGGCGTTCGACAAACTGCTGAAGGGCGGCCTCTTTACTGCCCAATTTCTTACCCAACTCATCCACGCGGTCGTGCCAGCTTGGGGATTCTACAGTGCCGGGGCAGATACAGTTACAACGAATGCCTCGCGATACATAATCAACTGCGACTGATTTTGTTAAGCCGATAACAGCTGCCTTCGTCGTGCCATAGACAAAGCGGTTTGCCGCCCCAATCACGCTCGAACACGCGGACGACATATTGATAATAGATCCTGAGTTGCGTTCCAGCATGCCAGGCAATGCTGCACGTATTGTACGCAGCATTGAACGGACATTGAGGTCAAATGCAAAATCAAGTTCATCATCCGTAGCTTCCAACACTGAGCCGTGGTGAACAAAACCTGCACAGTTGAAAAGTACGTCAGGTTTTGCGCGTGCGACACCCTCGGCTACACTGTCATCGCTGCAAGCATCGAGGGCGAATGTTTTGATACCCGTCAATGTCGCCAGCGCTTCGGTGTTGACATCGGTGGCGAAAACCTCCGCTCCTTCAGCAGCCATCGCAATAGCGCTGGCGCGCCCAATGCCTTGGCCAGCTGCGGTGACTAAGACGCGCTTCCCCTCAAGTCTTTTTTTTGTCATCGATATCTCCCCGTTACAGATTTAAATAGCATCCGAAAGCAATCGAACTACTGCAATAGAGAAACATCCAAGGATCTAATCGCACAGGAAGCCGAGATTTGAATGCGCTTAGTCAGTCTATGATGGCGTAACGCTTGGAAACCAAGTCCTGCATTTGCTGAATGCAAACTTTTGCTAACAAGTTAGCCGACCAATTAGCCGTTCAGACAGAATGCGGTCGAAGAACGCTGCATTTCACATTTCAAAATACGACTAGCTACTTGGGCTGCTTACGTAGATGATCTTTTATGCCTCGGAAGCAGTTGGAAATAGCATCGTATTACTGCCTTGTCTTGGGTTCGAAAAAGGCTGAAGCCTAGGCTAGAAGAGTGCCTCAAAAGTATAATTAACTAAAGTGTCATTAAGCAATTATGACTGCAATGGCATGTAGTCCCAGAAAACAAAATTAAAGAAAATATTAACAAGCCAAAATTTTAGACGTCAAATTGCTCATTTTTGCCAAGTGACACTGTTTTGTTGCTGATTATTTTAGAGGCTAGCCATGACACTTCGACGATTGCGCCGCTTCGGTTGAGTGGTGTGGATGTCTCTATGGCGGGGTCTGATCCGTTTGAAAATCGCAGGGTTGCGCCCGATCTTTCGAGCAGTGTTTTGGCAATAAATAGACCAAGCCCCATTCCCTTATAACCTGGCCGTTTTTGCTGATCAGTTTGTGATTTACGGCGTTTAACAAATGGATCGCCAATCCGGTTAAACACCTGCTGTGAAAACCCGTCGCCATCATCAGTGATCCGCAGTGTTATTTCGGTATCGCTCCATTGCACATCGATCCAAACCTGCGTGTCGGCGAAGTCTACCGCGTTTTGGATAAGGTTCCGCAGTCCGTGAATAATTTCGGGCCGACGATTGATGTGGGGCTGCGGAACGTCGTGCGTGTCATCAATTGCTGAAACGTCAAAATTAACAGCCTTTCCGCGGTTCATGTGGGGCTCCGCGGCCTCCTGAAGAACGGCTGAAATGGGTGCTGTCATCAGGTGTTTGTCTTCCTTTCCGGCGCGCCCCATCGAATGCAAAATCTCGCGACAGCGTTCCGACTGGTCGCGGATTAGTTTTGCGTCATCATAAAGGTCAGGTTGTTCGGAAAGCTCTTCCATCAACTCGGCACTGACAAGTTTAATGGTGGCGAGCGGTGTTCCAAGCTCATGTGCGGCTGCAGCAACAACACCCCCCAAGTCTGTCAATTTCTGCTCACGGGCGAGGGCCATTTGAGTAGCAACTAGAGCATTGGACATTGTGTTCATTTCAACTGTAACGCGGCGTGCGTAAAGCCCGATAAAGATGACGCCAACGCCCATCGATACCCAGAAACCAAAGAGTAAAATAGACGGCATTTCATGGATGAAGCCCTGTGCGGTACGTAGCGGTACATAAAATGTTGTGAGAGCAGTAATCGCCAGTAACGTCAGTCCACCAACAGCAATTGTTGAGCGGGTGCTAAGTGCCGTGGCCGATATGGTCACGGGCGCGATCAGCAAAACAGCAAACGGGTTGTTCATACCCCCAGTCAAAAAAAGCAAAAGCGCCAACTGTCCAAGATCAAACATGATCATCGATAATGCTTCGTTCTCGTCTAATCTCTTGTTTTCAGGGAGTACGAATGTGGCGATCAGATTAAATATGATGCCTGCGCCAACAACCATCAGGCATAGCCCCAAATCAAGGCTGAGCGAGAAGTAGATTTTCCCCACCGCCATCGCAGCAAGTTGTCCGGTAATGGCGAGCCACCTTAAGCCGATCAGAGTCCGTATCCTGATCCAGTTGGCGCGTGCACTTTCCTCAAAAAGAGCAATCTCGGATGCGTGTTTTGTTGCCACGTTGATTTGTCCTTAATGTGACCCATGGTCGCTTATCAAAGCCTACCATATCCTGCTACTTAGCGCGCAAGACTACTTTTGGAATGTGAGAGGGCGTTAATTATGGCTAAAGGTTTCGCTATTGCTGCGGGTGTTTCGACAACAGCACTGGTTATTGCTGGCGTTTTGGCGACAACTATTTTGGCGCCATCGAACAGGTTTGAGCAGTGCAACGTTATGGCTGTTGCCGGTGGTCAGCTTGGTGGACCATTCACTTTGGTAAATCATAAAGGTGAGACGGTCACTGACGAGGATATTCTAACACAGCCCTCGCTGGTTTATTTTGGCTATACGTTTTGCCCTGACATTTGCCCGCTTGATGTTGTGCGAAACGTTGATGCGATTGATGCTTTGGCCGATCAGGGCAAAGATGTGAAACCTGTTTTCATTTCCATTGATCCCGAGCGTGATACGCCTGAAGTTTTGGCAGATTACGTCTTCAATTTTGGCGAAGATATGACGGCACTGACGGGTACGCCTGAGCAGGTGAAAGTAGCATCCAGAGCATACAAAACTTTCTACCAACGCCAAGAAGGTGACCCAGATTACTATTTGGTCGACCATTCAACGCAAAGCTATTTTGTGCTTCCTGAGCAAGGTATCGTTCAACCTTTTGGTAGGCAAATTCGACCAGACCGCATGGCAGAGCAGATGGCTTGCATGATGGACGCTCTCTAAGAAATTGACCGCATAACAGTTCACTCCATATCATCACTCATAGACCAGTTTGGGAGATCACCATGTCGGCTAAAGCAAAGTATGAAATTGGCGAAGACAAGACATTGCTTTTGGTCGATGACGATGAGCCGTTTCTAAAGCGTCTTGCGAAAGCCATGGAAAAGCGCGGCTTTGCGGTTGAGACTTCTGACAGTGTTGCAGGTGGAAAGGCGATCGCTACTGCGCGTCCGCCTGCATATGCCGTTGTGGATTTACGGTTAGGTGATGGGAACGGTCTTGATGTGGTTGAGGTTCTGCGCGCGCGCCGTCCCGACAGCCGTATCGTCGTGTTGACCGGATACGGTGCAATTGCGACTGCTGTTGCTGCGGTAAAGATCGGAGCTACTGATTATTTATCAAAGCCAGCTGATGCGAATGACATTACCAACGCACTTTTGTCGGGCGATGATGAATTGCCCCCACCACCAGAAAACCCGATGTCAGCGGACCGTGTTCGTTGGGAGCATATTCAGCGTGTCTATGAGCTTTGTGACCGAAATGTTTCCGAGACAGCACGCCGCTTGAACATGCACAGGAGAACGTTGCAGCGCATTTTGGCAAAACGTAGCCCGCGATAAGCTAAAGCTGTTCAATAAGTGCGTTGTAGCGTGCGGTGTAATCGGCGCGCACAACGGGTGCGGGGCGAAGTACGATTTCAAGATCGCCAATTAATGCTCCATTTGGTTTGCCAAAGAACTTATCTGCCTCCGCTTCGGAAAATCCTGCGATCTGAACTGCTTCCATCCATGCGCTGATCTGGTCAGCCTTTTTAATCTTTTTCTTAACGTTGACTGGTACTTTTGCCGGTAGACCAAAGCGAATGTGGATTGCTGCCTCAAGGCGTTCATCCAAAGCACTGTAAACCGGTCCAACGGCGGCCTTAACGGGGCTAATCATGTCGCCAATCACGTATTCAGGTGCATCATGTAAAAGCGCAGCTAGCTGCCATTTTGCGGGGGCGCTGGGGTTCATTCGGGAAAAAATCGTCTCAACAAGCAGTGAGTGTTCAGCAACGGAATAGGCGAAATCACCAATCGTCTGTCCATTCCAGCGGGCAACAAACGCCAACCCGTGAGCGATATCTTCGATCTCAATGTCGACTGGTGTCGGGTCAAGCAGGTCAAGTCGCCGTCCCGATAGCATACGCTGCCAAGCTCGTGGTTGTTTCATCAGATACGCCCCGTAAGATCACTGCTCGAAACTAAGGACCCTTCTACGCATTGTCGAGATGGGTCTGGAGTGCTAACTGCCCATTAAATTCAAAACGAAAAGTGAGGCCATCATGGCGACTGATTACATTGTTAAAGATATCACTTTGGCTGATTTTGGCCGTAAAGAGCTTGATATTGCTGAAACGGAAATGCCGGGCCTGATGGCGCTACGTGAAGAGTATGGTGATACCAAGCCTTTGGCGGGTGCGCGTATCGTCGGCTCTCTGCACATGACCATTCAAACGGCGGTTCTGATTGAGACGCTTGTGTACCTTGGCGCGGATGTGCGCTGGGCATCGTGCAACATCTTTTCTACCCAAGACCACGCGGCGGCTGCAATTGCTGCAGGTGGTACGCCTGTGTTTGCGATCAAGGGCCAGTCACTTGAAGAACACTGGGACTACCTCGATAAATCTTTCATGTTCCCAGACGGGCCGAACCTGATCCTTGATGATGGTGGCGACGCGACATTGTATATTCTGTTGGGCGCACGTGTTGAGAATGGCGAAACTGACCTCATCGAAGTGCCGACATCCGAAGAAGAAGTCGCTGTATTTGCACAGATCAAAAAGCGCATGAAGGAAAGCCCGGGCTGGTTCACAAAAATGCGTGGCCAAATCAAAGGCGTGTCCGAGGAAACAACCACTGGCGTTCACCGCCTGTACGATCTGGTGAAGCAAGGACAGCTTCCGTTCCCCGCGATCAATGTGAACGACTCTGTCACAAAATCGAAGTTCGATAATAAATACGGCTGCAAAGAGAGCCTCGTTGATGGCATCCGCCGGGCCACCGATACAATGATGGCTGGTAAAGTTGCGGTTGTCATGGGCTACGGCGACGTTGGTAAAGGCTCAGCTGCATCGCTTGCAGGTGCGGGCGCGCGCGTAAAAGTCACCGAAGTTGATCCGATTTGTGCGCTCCAAGCGGCGATGGACGGCTTTGAAGTAGTTCTGCTCGAAGACGTTGTAGACACCGCTGACATCTTCATCACCACAACTGGCAACAAAGACGTGATCCGCATCGAGCACATGCGCGAGATGAAGGACATGGCGATTGTTGGCAACATCGGCCACTTCGACAACGAGATCCAAGTCGCGTCTCTGAAGAACCATAAGTGGACGAACATCAAAGAGCAGGTGGACATGATCGAGATGCCGTCAGGCAACCGCTTGATCCTGCTATCTGAAGGCCGTCTGTTGAACCTTGGTAACGCAACGGGTCACCCGTCTTTCGTGATGTCAGCATCATTCACCAACCAAGTGCTCGCACAGATTGAGCTGTGGGTGCGCGGTGATGAATACAAGAACGACGTCTATATTTTGCCCAAGCATCTGGACGAGAAGGTAGCGCGTTTGCACCTTAAGCGTATTGGCGTGAAGCTATCCCAACTGGATCCAGAGCAGGCAGCCTACATTGGCGTTTCACCTGAAGGCCCGTTCAAGCCAGAGCACTACCGCTACTAATTTTACGATGAAAAGTATTTGAAATGCCGCCGGGTCA